>NZ_VSWH01000001.1:4255000-4555000 GCF_009602705.1 Chryseobacterium vaccae
GTGGCGTACATCACACCGTCATTCTTGAAGACGAAAAAGAAAGATGTACCTGCGAATGGTTCAGTAAATATCAGGGAGAAAGAGGTCCGTGCAAACATGTACTGGCCGTAAAGAAAATAATACAGGTCTCTTAAAAAAACAAAGGGCAGATTGAATTACAGTCTGCCTTTTTATTGAGTTAATTTCTCAGTGTTAACCATTCATCATAAGAAATTACGCCCAGCTCAGGTCTTCCTTCCCCTTCCAGTATAGAAATAAATTCAAGCTGATTTCCATCAGGATCATTGAAGTAAATAGCCAGAGCCGGCATCCATGCAAAAACCATAGGCTTATCAATTCCGTCTTTCAGAAAATTATAAGGCTTGAGATCTTTATTTTTTAAAAATTCTACCGAATAATTCAAAATATCTTCTATGCTGCTGGAAAAAGCAAAATGCCGCGTCTGAAGATTCTCTTTCTGTTCCCACAACCCTAGCATAAATTCTTTTCCTTCTCCGATCCATAAAAATGCAATAGGACGTGTTTCGTCCCTGTGAGCCAGCTTCAATCCCAATACTTCAGTGTAAAACTGTATAGCATTCTCCAAGTTGCTTACCTGAATATGAGTTTCATATAATCCTTTGATCATTACTACTGATTTTAATTAAAAGCAAAACTAGACAATACGCCCATGAAAAACATGAATTAGCCATTCTTTTAGATAAAATGAATAATAGATGAATTGTATATCATTAAAAGTCCAACCAGATGAAAATCAAACTTTAAAATCTGCCCCTATCTTTAAAATAAAAACACTTACAAAGATCTGTGATATCTGAGGAATCTGTGGGAAATTTCAAGAAAAAATTCGTGCATCCGTGGCAATTATACTTTTCTCCAACAACTTCATTTCAGAAAAAACAAAAAAAATTCAAAAAAATATGCTACGCAAAAACATTGCGCGATAAGGGTTTTACTTTGCACCAGAAATCAGAAGCTAATTTTGATCTCCCTTATGTTTAACAATAAAAGCAGTAACCATGAAATTTAATTTTTTTAAAAAAGAAAACGGAACAGTAATGAACCATGAAGGGGCAAAAGCTTATTCCATGACCCCTGCCGAAGAATTATACAGTGCTGTTGTTACAACAGGACTATCAAATACAGCTTATGAGAAGGGGAATGAAAGACTAGCCAGAATTCAGTCACTGATCAGGAAGAATGATCCCGAATTTGTAGCAAAACTGGCTGTTTATACAAGAAAAAATATGTACTTGCGTTCAGTTCCTCTGGTTTTGACGGCAGAACTGGCAAAACAAACCTCCGGTACAGACCTTGTAAGCAGAACCGTAGACGGAGTTATTCAGAGAGCCGATGAAATTACCGAATTACTAGCTTATTATCAGATAGCGAATGAGAGGACGGATCTTAAAAAACTGAACAAACTTTCAAAGCAGATTCAGAAAGGGCTTGTAAAATCCTTCAATAAATTTGATGAGTATCAGTTTGCTAAATATAACCGGAAAGCAGACGTAACTTTAAAAGATGCCTTGTTTTTGGTTCATCCGAAAGCAAAAGATGAAAACCAGCAGGCGATTTTTAATAAAATTGTGAGTGATACATTAGCCGTTCCTTATACCTGGGAAGTTGAACTTTCCGTATTAGGACAGACCAAATTTGCCGATGAAGCGGAAAAGAAATCAGCATTCAGAAACAAATGGGAGGAACTTATTTTCAGCAATAAACTGGGCTATATGGCTACTTTGCGAAATCTGAGAAATATTTTAGAAGCTGACGTCTCAGCAGAGGCCATGGAAAAAATATGTCGTTATCTTTCCGATGAAAAAGCCGTAAAAAACTCAAAACAGCTTCCATTCAGATTTTTGGCAGCTTATAGAGAATTAAAAAACACAAAGTCAAAATATTCGTCATCTGTTTTGGAAGCCCTGGAAAATGCAGTGGCAGTAAGTGCGGAAAACATCAAAGGTTTTGGCTTCGATACCTCTGTGGTCATTGCCGCAGACGTTTCCGGATCCATGCAGACTCCTGTTTCACCAAAAAGTAAAGTGCTGCTTTACGATATTGGCTTATTAATGTCCTTGATCCTGCAATCGCAGTGCAAGAATGTTATTACAGGAATGTTCGGAGACATCTGGAAAAGAATTCCGGTGCCTAAAAATGGTATCCTGAGAAACGTAGATGAATTTTATAAGCGTGCAGGAGAGGTCGGTTATTCCACCAACGGTTATCTGGTGATTGAAGACCTGATCAACACAAGAGAAGTAGCAGATAAAGTAATGCTGTTTACCGATACCCAGCTGTGGAACAGTAACGGAACCCGGTACTCCTTTGAAAGTTTATGGAACCGGTATAAAGAAATTGCTCCTGATGCCAAGCTGTATATTTTCGATCTGGGAGGTTACGGTATACAGCCGCTTGATGTCAGAAAAAATGATGTGTATCTGATCGCAGGTTGGTCTGATAAAGTTTTCGATATACTGAACGCTTTGGAAGACAAAAAATCCGCAATTCAGATGATTCAGAAAGTAGTGTTGTAAAAGGCACTGCTTTTCAAAAATATAACCATTGAAAAACTTGTAGTGTAGATCGTGACAAAAGGACAAAAACTATATATGAATATTTAAAAAAATAGGAAAAAATTAAACTGCGTAAAAAGAATGCGCACCAGCATGATAAATTTGCAGCATACAAAACTAATAACCATGAATAACTATAAATCATGTCTTAAAGAAGCTGTGTATTGAGGTAAATGCCCAATACTCATGAAAAAAAATAAAGCTTTAAGACAAACTTTTGGAATCAATGAATATGGATTGATTGATTTCCCCGGGAAAATTTCCGGTGTACAGGTTTCCAGAATTTTATATGGAGATGAAATGGGGTGCTCCCGCTGTTTTCCGCACGGCTTCGAAGTAGTCAACGCAAAGCAGCGTAAATTTCAAAGGAACTGAAAAAAATACAGGAAAGCACAATGGAAAATAAAAAACAGGTGCCGTAAAACAGAATTGCTTCGTTGGGGAACAGTAATGCAGGTTCGAATCCTGCTCTGCATAGCAGATGGTGTAAAAAGGGAACACTCTGTTGTGAACGTCTGTTTGCTCTGTAGCCCTGATAAAAAAATCAAGTGTCGTTTCGGGATCATACTTCGGGAATATGAACATTGGGTCGCAGGTTCGATTCCTGCCCACTCCCCCGAAAAGGAGAGGTAGCTCAGACGGTAGAGCAGATGCACGAAAGATCCTGACCCTGTTACCTTGATTAAAATAATAATATTGTTAAAACCGATATTGAAGAAAAAAATAAACATCAGATGTCGTTTCAGAATCGTACTTCGATTTAAACCATCAGACGCAGGTTCAATTCCTGTCATTCCTGTTGTAAACGGAATGTAGCTCAACAGGCATAGCAGATGGCAAAGAAAGATTCTGATATTTTACTCTGATACAAAAAAAGAGTGCCGTAGAAAAGGCTTACTTCGAATGAAAATTTAGACGTCAAAATCTAATAAAAGTGTAATAATCCTGAATAACAGTAAGGTAAAAGGTGCACGTCTGTCTTTTCGATTTTTGCCTCTTTTTTATAAAAATAAAACAGATAAGTGCCGTAGAAAAAAGTTACTTCGTAACTATAACGGTCCTAAGGTAGCGTAATCCGGGCGACCGGATCAGCGAAGCCGGGTTGAAATCCGGCAGGGTAAAAGTTTTCTGTAAGAAAATGCAAGTCTCACGCAGATGTCGAATTATCGGTTCACTGCCCATAATGGGTAAGAACGGCGCTCTTCAATGAGCATACTTTTTTCGCTTTTTGCCTTATCTGTCTCAATAACAAGTGCCGTTGAATAGTGTTACTTCGCTCATTACGACGGGGACGCGGGTTCGAGTCCCGCCTCTTCCACAAAATACGATGTAAAGGAAGAGTAGCTCAGCTGGTTAGAGCACGACATTACACATTCAGTTGTCGCCTTGTTTTAAAATAAAGTGTTGTCAGGAAAAAGCTCCATCGCATCATTCCTTTGGGGAAATAGTGAAGCTGGTTATTCCGGTATGAAAACTGGTTTTTTCCAAGGGTAGCCTTTAAAAAATTAAATGCCGGTGAAATTATTCTCCGGCATTTAATACTTGCTTAATCTCTTCCTCGAAAGTCTTTTTCCAGTTGGTGATTGTTGTTCTGCTTATTTTATATTTTCTGGACATATAGCTGGTAGAAAAACCATGCTTCTGCTGATATTGCAAAAGTTTAAACATTGTTTTTTTATCATAGGTCTTTAGTCTTTGGTTGCTTTTTTGGCTCTCCCGGGACTGTTCAAAGATCTTTTCATTGAAGTTCAGGACATCTTCCGTCGTATGAAGCTTATCCAGAAGTTCTCTGATCTTGGGATCCTTTAATTTTTCAGGATGTTCCAGCTTTAGCATATCATGGTAAATTTTCTTGTAATTGGGACGCATAATATATCTGTTTATCCGTTAGTATTGTCATTACTTTTCTGAAACCAGCGGTGAAGCGTACTCTTGGGAATAGAATATTCTTTGATTGCTTCGCTGTGGGTCATTTCTCCTGAAGAAATTCTTCTCATAATAAAGTCTTTGATTTCTTGGGTATAGATGTTTTTTCTGAAATAAGGGATCTTTTCGGACTTTTTATGATTTTTATTAACTGCTGAAGGAGGGGCATATAAAATAAGGTGCGAACTGTAAAGCCTGAAAAAATCATATTCAAGCAGCTTGCTCCATCGCAGAAGAAGTTCTGTATCTATTGAGTTGCTGGAATATACATTTTCGATGAACTCTTCATCTTTATTGAGAAAATTGCATATCCTTTCCATCGGTACTTCATTTTCATCAACCATCTCTTTAATAAATTTTCCGATATGAATTTCTTTGTATAACATGTATCAATATTTTATGATTAAAGCATTAGGAAAAATAAATCATTATACCTGATACAAAGATGATCGGTAGAGACAGTTTGTAGATAAAGTTCAGGCTGTTGTATAGTAACAATTCCTCCTGTTCTTTTGAATGTTCAGGTGGATGATTAAGATACAATCAGCTAAACGGTCTTTCGTTAGTTTTCAGGTTATTTTATCTGTAAATTGTTTGCTTTAAATAAAGCAAGCTCTTCTCATATAATTTACTTAGCAGACCTCTGGTTCAAACTTCTTTTTCACAGTCCAGTATGAATCAAATATAACCTTTTAAAGATCTTTCATGCAATTCTATTCGTAATATTCTATAAATATATAAAAAATAGATTGTGATTTACTTTAAACTTTTTTAGCCTTGGGTAAATAATCTATTTGTTATTCTTCAAATTTAATTAAAAATTATAGAAAACTTAATTAACATGTAAATTTTAATGAAAATTAACATGTTAATTAAGTTTATTCATTAATAATTAAATATGCTATATAGAGAAAACCGGAATGATAATGAAGGATAATAATTGTATAAGATCTGTTGAGTACCTACCTTTGTCCCTCAATGAAAAATACCATAAGCTTATTCGATTTTTCGAAAAAAATAAATTATAAAAATGAATTGCTTGCAGGTTTTACTGTTGCAATGACCATGATTCCTGAATCACTTTCATTTGCTATATTGGCGGGGTTATCTCCTTTAACAGGCCTCTATGCTGCATTTATGATGGGACTTGTTACCGCAGTTTTGGGAGGCCGTCCGGGAATGGTATCCGGTGGGGCAGGAGCCACCATTGTTGTATTGATTGCTCTGATAAAATTTCATGGTGTAGAATATCTTTTTGCTGCAGTTGCTCTGGCCGGAATCTTTCAGATGCTGGTCGGTATTTTTAAATTAGGGAAATTTGTAAGATTGATCCCTCAACCTGTTATGTACGGCTTTCTCAACGGGCTGGCAGTAATTATTTTTATGGCTCAGATTGAGCAGTTTAAGATTATAGACAGCAGCGGTGCAGTCAGCTGGCTTCACGGAACATCTCTATATATTATGGGAGGCCTTACAGCACTTACCATCGCAGTGGTTTACTTCTTTCCGAAAATAACAAAAGCAGTTCCTGCCTCCCTGGCAGCTATTATGGTAGTATTTGCTGTTGTTTTGGGGTTCGGGATCCAGACAAAAACGGTGGCAGATATTGCTCATATCAGTGGAAGCCTTCCTGCATTTCATATTCCGAAGCTGCCTTTCACCTGGGAAACCCTGCAGATTATTTTTCCTTATGCGATGATAATGGCAGGTGTTGGCCTGATTGAATCTTTACTGACCCTGTCAATGGTAGATGAAATCACCAATTCAAAAGGAAATGCCAATAAGGAATCTGTTGCCCAGGGTCTTGCCAATATCACCAACGGATTTTTTGGAGGAATGGGCGGATGTGCCATGGTAGCACAAACCTTAGTGAATCTGAATGCCGGATCAAGAGCCAGATTATCAGGGATTGTAGCTTCATTGATGATCTTGCTGATTATTTTATTTGGTGCACCTGTTATTGAAAAAATTCCGATGGCCGCTTTGGTCGGAGTGATGATGATGGTTTCCATAAGCACTTTTCAGTGGGTTTCCATCAGGATTGTTAATAAAATGCCAAAATCAGATATATTTGTAGGAATTACAGTGGCTTTAATTACTATTGTTCTTCATAATCTTGCGCTGGCTGTGCTGATTGGAGTAGTTATTTCTGCTTTGGTTTTTGCCTGGGATAATGCCCAAAGAATCCGTGCAAAAAAATACACTGATGAAAACGGAATCAAATACTATGAAATATACGGACCTCTGTTCTTTGGCTCCGTAACTGCATTTATGGATAAATTTGATCCTGCCGGAGATCCGGATGAAATCGTTATAGATTTTAAAGAAAGTCGCGTTGTAGATATGAGCGCAATTGATGCTTTGGATAAACTGTCGAAACGATACAGTCAACTGAATAAAAGGCTTTACCTCCGCTACCTTAGTGAAGACTGCCGAAAAATGCTGGGAAATGCAGAAGCTGTAATTGAAGTGAATATTCAGGACGACCCTACCTATAAAGTGATGCCGGAAAAATAAGATAAACCCATCTGAAAGATTAACAAGATCTGCGTTATCTGTGAAATCTGCGGGAACATAAATCATTTAAATTTCGGAAATATAATGATGTATAAAAACTGATTTTCAAAACAATTCTATTTGAACATCATTGGTCTTTACTTTATTTGATAACTCTTAGAATATATTCAATAGCAATGGTCTTCAGCCTATTGTAAAGAAGAAATAAATCTAGCCAAAATTTGCATCTGACAATTTATTATTCATTTAAGATAATCATATTAATAAAAGATACCCCCATAACCAGACAAGGACTGTAAAATTACTTTACAGTCCCTGTTGTTTAGGTCATTAATGTTTCAGCAATGAAATCCGGCACTAGAGCATAGTGGGAGAATTGCATACTGATGGAAGCTCTTCCGCTGGATAAGGTTCTCAGATCGGAAATATATCCGAATGTTGAAGCCAATGGAATTTCCGCGGTGAAAATCTTTCTTCCTGAACGTTCATCAATAGAAGTAATGATTCCTCTTCTGCGGTTAATATCCGCTGCTATAGCTCCCGTGTATTCCTCAATACTCTGGATCTCTATCAGCATAATCGGTTCCATAAGTTTAGGAAAACATTTCACAGCTGCATTTCTGAAACCGTCTCTTGCAGCAATTTCAAAATCCAGTGCAGCCGAATCATTAGGGTGGAAAGATCCGTCCAGAAGTCTGATACTCATACTTTCCAGCGGATAACCTTTCAAAGGACCGTTTGCCATGGCTTCTCTGAAACCTTTTTCAACAGAAGGAATAAATTCACCGGGAACAGCACCGCCTTTGATCAGACTGACGAATTCCAGACCGGCTTCATTATTTTCTCTGGGGCCAATTTCAAACGTAATATCTGCAAATTGTCCGCTTCCTCCGTTCTGCTTAGAAAACTTTTCCCTGAAGGTATGCCCTTTTGTTAAGATCTCACGGTATGAAACTTTTGGTTTTCCCTGATTCACTTCAATGCCGTGATTCAAACGAATTTTTTCCAGCGTTACTTCAAGATGAAGTTCACCCAGACCGCTTAACAGAGTTTCTCCGGTCTGCCCATCTCTTTCTACAACCAGAGAAGGATCTTCTTCCTGGATTTTAGCCAGAACCAAACCGAAAGATTTCTCATCACTGTTCGTTTTAGGTTCAATCGCAACCCTTATCACAGGTGCCGGAATGGTAATAGACTCAAGAAACACAGGTCTTTCAGGTGCAGATAAGGAATCTCCGGTTTTAGCATCTTTTATACCCGTTAAAGCGACAATGTCCCCGGCTTTTCCTTCCTCCATCGATAATGTTTTATCCGACTGCATCCTCAGAATTCTGGAAATCCTGAAACTTTCCCCTGTTCTTGCATTTACTACAGAGTCGCCCGGCTGTATCGTTCCTGAATAGATGCGGAGCATGGCCAGTCTTCCCATATGCTTATCAATCACCACTTTGAAAACGAGGCCTGAGAAAGATGCTGTTTCCTTACTTTGTATTTCAATGACTTCCCCGGTTCCGGGATCTTTCCCCTGAATTGGAGGCAGATGTTCGGGTGCAGGAAGATAATCTGCAATGGCATCCAGAAGCGGCTGAACCCCCTTGTTTTTAAAAGCAGAACCACATAAAACGGGAACAGCAGCTCTTGACGTACAGATCCTCTGTATACAAGCAATAATCATTTCTACAGAAACCTCCCGGTCAGATTCCATAAAGATTTCAAAGAATGTTTCATCATGTTCCGCGAGGGTTTCCATCAGCTTTGTTCTGTATTCTTCTGCTTCCGGGATATAACTGTCAGGAATTTCCTTTTCCACAATGGTTTCCCCGGTCTCTTCAGTCCAGTAAAGCGCTTTTTGTTTTACAAGATCAATCACACCTTCAAAATGGTCTTCAGCACCGATCGGAATCTGTAGTGCCATCGGAACAGCATTCAGTTTGGTTTCAATTTCTTTTAAAACAGCAAAGAAATCTGCTCCCGTTCTGTCCATTTTATTGATGAAACAGATTTTCGGAATACCATGTTTCTCAGCCTGGAACCATACATTTTCAGTCTGCGGCTGTACTCCTGAAGAAGCGCAGAAAACAGCGACAACACTGTCCAGAACCCTCAAAGAGCGTTCTACTTCCACAGCAAAATCAATGTGGCCCGGCGTATCGATGATATTAATGTTGAATACATTTCCTTCTTTTTTCCATTGAGTAGAAACGGCTGCCGATGAGATGGTAATTCCCCGGTTTTTCTCCTGAATATCTTTATCCATGGTGGTATTGCCGTCATCAACATTTCCGATCTTATGAATAAGTCCTGTATAATAAAGAAGCCTTTCCGATAAAGTGGTTTTTCCTGCATCTACATGGGCTATGATTCCTATATTTCGTGTATTGTATTTCATTTTGTTTAATTATATGGGTTGAATTTATAGTGTTGAATATCAGTGTTCTAAGTGTGCGGCGAAATGAATATATTCTAAAAAATGCATAGCAGTTCCCGGACCGGGAAATTTCCGGTCTGAAGGGTTTTTACCAGTCTATGATTCTGACATGATGTTTTTCAGAGGAGAAACTGATGAATTGATGATATGGGTATTTCAGAACATGACATAACCGGACACCAGAAATTTCTGATGGGTTAAAGTCTGAAAAATTGGGCAGCAAAAAAGACCTGTCTGAATAGAGAGGTCTTTTAACATATTTTTAGTAAAAAAGATCTATATAACTATTCAGATAAATATTCAGTGCTGCCAAAGTACACAGCTCTGACAGGATTGCTTAAAGTTATAATATTTATCATTTTTGTTGACATTGTTGATGGTTAATCGGTTGCGAAATTATCATTTTTTTTCAATTGTCAAAAATTTTTTGCACATTTTTTTATAAAATTGGGTTAAACAGATTTTTCAATGAGTCTTTTATAATCTTCCGGATCAATAAAAAATTCTTAAAATATCTTAAAACAGAGAACGAAAGTGATGCGTTTATGATAAAAATTTTATCTTTGGGAAGAAATGAAAATTAAACACTTGTTGATGATTAAAAATTTTTAAATCTTTTTCAAGAAGCTAAATAAAAACTTTTAACTTAAAATTATTGAAAACAGATATCGATATTCATAACCACTGTCACTTTTCCTTTGACCTGTGGCTCACCTTAATCAAATCTCATCCTGAATTTAAAGCAAAAAGAGTTGAGCTGTTCTCCTCGTATTTTAATATTGATAAACCAATTGATGAAGTTGCGAAATCCGTAAAATATTATGATGATCTTTGTAATACCATCAATGAGGTGACCGGAGGGAATATAGATACTTTTGAAATCTATTTATTGATTTTAAGCTCAATGAATGTTGATGTAAAACAGATTGATAAAGAAAATCTGGAAGGATTCTATCTGAAAAGTGAAGAATTGTTTTTAGAATACAGACCCGTTGTTATTTTTGAAAATGTCCGCAGTTTTTTTGATGAAATTAAAAATCAGGGAAAGACCATCAATATTTTAAGCAATACAGGTTTTATTAAAGGAACAACGATGAGGAAATTTCTGATCGGTGAAAATCTGGATCAGTATATTGATTTCCATATCTATTCCGATGAAATTAACTGTTCCAAACCGAATCCGCTTATTTTTCAGGAAGTAAAGAATAAGATAACTGATCAGGAGCTGCCGCTTCACCGTATTCTGCATATCGGAGACAATCCCATTGCTGATTATAAAGGAGCGAAAGACTTTGGCTTCAGTGCACACTTACTTAAACACTAAATCAATATGAACAAGAGATACAGCTTACACCACATTCATTCGGCGGATGAATTCACTTTTTCGCCCGCAGAATACAGCTATTTCAAATATGGCGATAAGTCGTATGCTGAAAAGTTTGCTAAAGAATTATTCGATGGCTTTATTGCCGGCTATGAGTACCTTTTAGATACCGATAAAGAGATCGTTGTGCTTCCCAGCCCGTATATGGCGATTCCTACGGCATCTAATTTTTTATGCTTTTATTTTAAAAAGTATCTGGATTATTTTCTTTTTCAGAAAGGGAAGAGATCTAGCATCCTGTCTAAAATCAACAGAAACCATACCTATATCACAGATTATGGGAATCTGAACTTTGAAGACCGTAAAAATCTGATCGCAAACGATACTTATTACATTGATAAAGATTTTTTAAGAGGAAAACTTTGTATTTTTATAGACGATATAAAAATTACGGGAAGCCACGAATATACGGTACACAAAATTCTGAACGAATACAAGGTAGAAGCAGATTTTATGTTTCTGTATTATGCAGAACTGATGAACTTTGATATTGATCCGAAAATTGAAAACTTCTTCAATTATTATGCAGTAAAAAATGTAAAACATATTGCAGAAGTAATGCTGAAACCGGGTTTTCAATTCAATACCAGAATTGTAAAATATATTTTAGGCCTGGATTCAAGTAATTTTGACTATCTTACGTCTAAAGTAAAGAAGGAGCAGATGGATCTTCTTCTGGAGCTGGCAATCAGCAATAATTATCATTTAATAAAAGAATACGAAAATAACATCAATTTTTTAACACAAACGGAATTACACTATGGCTATTAACTTACAAAAAGGACAAAGAGAAAACATTAACGCACCTAAATTCACTGTAGGTTTAGGATGGGATATCAATAATACTTCTACAGGAACTGCATTTGACCTGGATGCTTCTTTATTCCTGTTGGGTGAAGACAGAAAGCTGGTTTCAGACAACCACTTTATTTTCTATAACAACCTTGAATCTCCGGATAAAGCGGTGATCCACACTGGAGATAACCTTACAGGAGAAGGAACGGGAGATGATGAGCAAATCAAAATAGATCTTACAAAAATAGATTCTGCGATCAAGGAAATCACTGTTGTAGTAACGATCCATGAAGCAGAATCCAGAAAACAGAACTTTGGACAGGTAAGAAATTCTTTCATCAGAATTTTCAATACAGATACGAATGAAGAGATCCTAAAATATGAATTAGATGAAGATTTCTCAATCGAAACGGCTGTAGAATTCGGAAGAATCTACAATAAAAACGGAGAATGGAAATTTGAGGCGGTAGGCGCAGGACAGCGTGACGGCCTTGACAAGTTTGTATCAATTTATCAGAATTAATTATGGACAATCAGGGAAATCAGCCAACAGATCCATATGGGTCTATTGAGCCTCTTAAAACATTTGAACCGGCTCCAATGACGCCGCCGGTTGAGCCTGCCCAAAATGCAGCACCGCCGGTTCTTGTGGACAGGGAAGGAAATGTAAATCTGACGCAGATGCAGTCAGATGACCGTCAGAAATATGAAGTTTTGGCTAATTCAATTGATGAAGCCAATCCTGGATCTATCGTAAATTATGGAGCCGAACTTCAGAAAACACTTTCCAATCAGAGTGACAGCTTTCTAGGAAATGTAAGAAGATCCAATTCAGGAGAAGTTGGTGTATTGATCAACGACCTTTTGGTAGAACTTAATTATGTAGACGTAGATGAGCTGAACAGCAATAAAGTAAAAAGTTTCCTAAGCAAACTGCCGTTCATGAAAAAAGTCATAACGCAGGTAGAAAATCTGTTTACGAAATACGATAAAATCATCAATAATATCGAGCAGATCTCTTACAAGGTAAACGCAGGAATCATTACTTCTACAAAAGATAACGCTGTTCTTCAGACGATCTTTGAAAGTAACGTGAACTCTATCAAGCAAATTGAAGACCTTGTGATTGCAGGAAGCCTGAGAATGGAAAGAGCTGCCGCAGAATTGGCTCAGATGGAAACTGCTCCGCAGAACTATCAGGATTACCAGATTGCAGATAAAAGAGATTTCATTGCAAGACTGGACCGCAGAATGGCGGATCTTAAAGTGGTGCGTGTGATCATGATGCAGTCACTTCCGCAGATCAGACTGGTACAGAACAACAACGTTTCTATTGCAGAAAAAGCACAGACGATCCTTACGACAACGCTTCCGGTATGGAAAAACCAGCTGTCATTGGCTGTAGCGATGTACAGACAGCAGCAGAATATTGAAATTCAGCAGAAAGTATCTTCCACAACAGAAGAGATTTTAAGAAAGAATGCAGAACGTCTTGGCCAGAATTCAGTGAATGTTGCCAGAGCAAACGAACAAACCATTGTATCTGTAGAAACATTGAAAGAAACAACTTCAATGCTTATCAATACGCTGAATGAAGTAAAACAGATTCAGAAACAAGGTGCGGAAAGCAGAAGAAAACTGGATCAGGATCTTCAGACATTAGAACACGAATTAAAAGCAAACGTAAGAGGTTAAATAACAGGATACCAAGGTGGGGGATGATGCAGCAACCATAATGTCTCAGAGCAGAAGAAGATTAACAAAGCTTAAACTTCTTGCTAATTTTTTTGAACATATTGACATTATATCGATTTACATTAAAACCGATATTATCCATAATCTGTTTCAGGAAAATAAGGCATTGGACTTTAACAAGCTGGAACTTTTCCACCTTCAGTATACCGACAGCCTGATTGAACTTCTCACGAAGATCAAAAGGCAGAAGGAAAACGAAATGCTGGCTGTCATTAACGAAATTGGTGTCAACAGCAAATATATTGCAGGTTTTGAGGAAAAAAAAGCAGACAGTTTTGAGACCGACAGGAAAATGTACAGCGGTATATTTTCCCAGCATCTGAAAACACTGTATAAAGATCTAACAGAAGACACTTTTACGGTAAATTGGGATAATGTGATGTATTTTCATAAAAAATATGCACAGGAATTTTACCGGAATCAGGCAGACGAAACACTGCTGAAGCCGGGCACATTTCCAGCTTATCAATACCGGGATTTTGCCATCGAAAGAAAGCTTTTGGGAAGATTGAATATACAGGGATTTAAAGTCCGGTTTGTCTGCGGTTATCTTATCGGGATTCATGAGTATGAACTTTTTAAAATCTTTCAGTCTGATGATTATTTCATTTTCAGCATAGACGATAAAAAGCTCTATCTTTTTGAACATGAACTGGATAAACTGGATATCTCTGAAAATGAATCCAACCAGAGTTCCATTATTAATCAGTTGAAAAATAAAAATGAACAGCTGGAAGGTTCTATGAACGAAAGAAAACGCACCCTCACCCCGGAAGTGGAAAACGTATTGAAAGACTACCTCCGAAACCTGGAAAATATAGACATTATGAGCAAAATATTCGATTTTGATGAAGAAACGAATATCCTGCGCGCAATGCTTAATTTGAATTTGAATAATAATTAAACGAAATTTGAGAAGCAGATACAGCATTTGCTTTTCGTGAAAATAACAACAATTACAAACATAAAAAAATGGCTATTAACTTACAAAAAGGTCAGAGAATCAACCTTAAAAAGGAGGACGGCGCAACGCTTAACCAGGCGTGTGTAGGGATCAACTGGGGGGCGATTGAAAAAAAAGGATTATTCGGAACTAAAAAAGAAGCAGTAGACTTAGACGGAAGCTGCATTTTATATGACTCAAACAAAAACGTTACAGAAGTAATTTACTTCGGAAACCTTAAATCCAGAAACGGTTCTGTAAAACACAGCGGAGACGATCTTACAGGGGACGTAAACGGTGATGACGGACTAGATAATGAAGTAATCACAGTAGATTTCAGCCAGCTGGAACCTAATGTAGAGCATGTTGCATTGGTACTGAACAGCTACCAGGGGCAGGACTTCGGAACCATTCCTTTTGCCTCCATCCGTATTTATGAGGGAACACCTACCAATGTGAAAGAAGTTTTTGCTAAATATGACGTTGCTAATGATGCTTCTTTCAGCGGTCACGTTGCCATGGTAATGGGAGTATTCTATAAGAGAAACGGAGAGTGGAAGTTCAATGCTATCGGAGACCCTACTTCTGACAGAAAACTGGAACAGACTATTCAGACCGTACAAATGAACTATTTGTAATAGACTATCAATCAAAAAAATAAATAAAACAGCAATACTTGTACCCCGTACAGCTATTGCTTTTGTCATATAATAACACATAACTGAAGTGGAACATCAAAGTATTTTAGATCTGCACCCTGGCCTGGTGTGGGGATTCGCGATAACAGTCGTTATCATGCTGCTCCTGGACTTAGGGGTATTTAATAAAAAAAGTCATGAAGTATCATCCAAAGAAGCTACGATTTGGTCTATCGTATGGATCTCGCTGTCCATGGTATTCTCAGGAGTTGTTTATTGGGTTTTCAATACAGACGGAACTCCTCAAAGTCATGCCCTGGCGATAGAGAAATTTACACAGTATCAGGCGGCCTATTGGATTGAGAAAGCCCTCTCCGTGGATAACTTATTCGTCTTTATTCTTGTTTTCGGATTCTTTAAAGTTCCGAAATACCTTCATCACAAAGTTCTCTTCTGGGGAATCATCGGTGCATTGGTATTCAGGGCTATATTTATCTTTGCAGGAGTAGGACTGATTAATCTGACCTATCTTCCTGAAATGAATGTCTTCGGAGAAGCCGTAAAAATCAACATAGTAATGACCCTGTTCGGATTATTCCTTGTATATGCAGGGATCAAATCATGGGGTGACGGTGGTGACGATGATGATGAAGATTACAGCAATACAGCCGGAGCCAGACTAATCAAAAGTTTCTGGAAAGTTTCCGATAATTACGATGGAGATAAATTCTTCACGATTCAGAACGGAATCAAAATGGCAACACCGCTTTTAGTAGTGGTAGGAGTAATTGAATTTACAGACGTTCTTTTCGCAGTAGATTCAATCCCGGCGATCTTTGCGATCTCTAATGACCCGTTTATCCTGTATACATCGAATATTTTTGCCATCTTAGGACTTAGATCACTCTATTTCCTGTTGGCGAACTTCATCCACATGTTCAGCAAACTTCCGTACGGACTGGCGATTATCCTGTCTTTTATCGGGGTGAAAATGCTGATCGCACCATGGATCCATATTCCGTCCCCAATTTCCCTGGGAATTGTAGGAGGAGTATTGGTCATCTCAGTTCTCTTATCCATTATTTTCCCTGAAAAGGAAGACGACGAGAAAGAGAAACTTGACGAGAAAGAAAAACAGATAAAATAATACAAACAACCCCTGGGATTTTTATCCCGGGGGATTTTTTTTGATGTAAATAGAGGAGAAGCACTGTTTTGCATAGGAAAAATCAATTTTGAATCAATAATATCCCACGGAGGAAAAAGATATGGATGTGATCAATTTCCAGCCTCCAGCTTCCCTTCTTCTATTTAATAATAAAAAGACAGACTGGTTTGTCTATTTTCTCTTTTTATTGTATATTTGCAGAACACAAAAACAAAATATTATGATATCTCCAAGAGAAAGAATTGTAGAAGCAACATTTGAACTGTTTGCTAAGCAGGGGTATAACTCTACAGGAATCAACCAGATCATTTCCGATGCAGGAGTAGCAAAAGCCAGCTTTTATCAATACTTCAAGTCCAAAGAAGACCTGTGTGTAGAATTTCTTAAAGTAAGACATGCTTACTGGTTTGATGAGCTCGAACATTTTTCCGAGAAAAGCCAGGATCTTAAGTCCAGAATACTCATAGCCTTTGATTTTCTCATTCATATGAATGAAAAAGAAAACTTCAGAGGATGCAGTTTCCTGAATATTCTCTCGGAAATCCCTACAGATAACGTAAAAATAATGAGGGAGATCATGGAACATAAGGCAGCACTCAGAATGTATTTTCTTGAATTACTGAAAGATGAGACCCTTTCAGATCATGTCTATATGCTTTTTGAGAGCAGTATTATTGAAAGTCAGGTCTTCAGATCCAATGAATTAATAGAACGTTCAAAAAAAATAATCATTAATCTAATCCCTTAAATATGGAACAGAAACATCCCCTTCCACCTTTCACCCTTGAAACGGCGATACAAAAAATCCAGATGGCAGAAGATGCATGGAACAGTCAGGATCCTGAAAAAGTTTCTAAAGCCTACACACTCGATAGTGAATGGAGAAACCGGGATACTTTTATCAACGGAAGAGAAGAGATTGTAAAGTTTCTTCAAAGCAAATGGGAAAAGGAACTGGACTATAAGCTTAAAAAAGAATACTGGGCCCATACAGACAACCGTATTGCAGTACGTTTTGAATATGAATATCGTACAAAAGACGGAAACTGGTTCAGAGCTTATGGAAACGAAAACTGGGAATTTGATGAAAACGGTTTGATGAAGAAAAGATTTGCAAGCATCAACGATCTGTCCATTAAAGAAGAAGACCGGAAATTTAAATAAACCCAAAGGGCTGTTATCATGACAGTCTTTTTTGTTCCAATGAATTACCTAAAGAAATCATAGATTTCTAAAGACTCATGTGTACTTTTTATGCATAAAGCTTTAAACTTATTTCTACTTAAGTGTAAAGCCTTTTATGCCTATGGTGGTTAAAAAAATTCCTTGCCACAGATGTACGAATTTTTTTAATCTCTTGCAGATTTTTTCTTTTGCGGTAAGTGGAAATTATTTCCCATGCAGAAGCTTATTGATTTTTCTTCTCGTTTGTATGGAAACCTTATAAGCTTCGTCTCTCAGTTTCTGGATCTTTCCCACTGGCTGAAAAGCGGCAATACTTTCAAACGGATTAAAAGATAGCAGTTCATTGGTACAGTCCCTCGGGTCAAGCAGGGAATCTTTCATTATTACCACCTCACCAATTTTAATAAAAGGAGAATTTTTCCATTCTGTATTCAGCTTATTGACTGGTTGGTCTTTGAGGTCATAGCAAAACTGGATGAAAACATCGGCTGCAAAATCATGATCCTTCAAATAGACTTTTACGGCTTCTTTTGTTTTTAATTTATTTCCAAAATGATGATCGGTAGACTTTGGAGTTAATTTTATTTTGATGATATGATCTCCAAGGCGGTAAGCGCCTACAGAATGATAATCAAAAGACAGGATAAAATCGTTTCTTTTGCGGAGCAGCTTCAGGATATTTCTTGCAAAAGATAAGGTGAATAACGATGGAACTATTTTAATGCTTTGAGCAAGGATAGAAAAAAAACTGCTCCATTTTTTCATATAAAACCTGTTCACAGCGGTAAACAGCTTCAGAAATGTCGAAACTGAATTAACAGGAAATAATGGAAAGTTTACCAATGGAAAATTCGCGATAAGTCCTCCGTTTTCATTCTTTATTTTTACTGCAAATCCATAAGCCGGAATATCTTTTTTGGAATTTTTAATTTTAAGCTGCGCATTGGAAAGCCGGATGATAAGGTCGAACCTGTCTTTGTCAAAAAAATAGCGAAGTTCTTCGGGAATATTTTCATCAATATAGAAAAAGCCTTCCGTAACTGCATACGTTTTGGCATGAGCATTTCGGGTAGCGTAATTGACATCGCTGATGGAAGAGGACTGTTCAACGAAATCGGCAATACTTTTTTTGTTGATTTCCAAAAGTTTCTTTTCCTCTTCATTCAGTACGTCGAGTTTCTTATTATATTTTAGTGGATGTGGCATTTAGTTTTTAAATTCAATTATAACACCAAGTTTCTGATTCTGTGTTAACATAATATTAAAGTTGTTTGAATTTTGATTACAGAAACAAAAGAGAACGCAGCAGAACTGAAATATTTTCAACACCAAAAAAGACTTATCTTTGTAAAAAAATAGAGTATGGGAGTAGCAGACATGTTATTTAAACGTAAAAAAGAACAAGCAGAGAAAAATCTGAAAGACGGTCAGGAATATATGCTGGAATACGGTAAGAGAGAAAGTGTTGTACAGCTGCCAAGTGGTTTACAGTACGAAATCATCACTGAAGGCGACGGAGCAAAACCAGGACCTAAGTCTACCGTAAAATGCCACTATCACGGGACAACTATTTCCGGAAAAGTTTTCGACAGCTCTGTAAAAAGAGGTACTCCGGCATCTTTCCCTTTGAACAGAGTCATTGCAGGATGGACGGAAGCTCTTCAGCTGATGCCTGTAGGAAGCAAATGGAGACTGATTATTCCTCCGCATTTAGCCTATGGAGATCAGCAGATCAGCAAAGAGATCGGTCCGAACAGCACCCTTGTTTTTGAAGTGGAACTGCTGGATATTAAGTAATCAATGCTTAAAAATAAAAAAAAATTTACCTGAATTCAGGTAAATTTTTTTTATTTGCATTACTTAAACTGAACTAAATTTTAAGTTAAGTGATCAAATGGATGAAATTTTATCTTAAATTAGCTGTATCAGACGGTCCAAACCGCCTGATCTTATTTAAAATCTGACTGAATGAAAAAACTGTTTTACCTTGTGGCTGTTTCCCTGCTGATGGCTTCCTGTGTTTCTAAAAAAAATCAGGTCATCAGACAGAATATCCTTACCCTGAAGGACAGTTATTGCAAGGCACCCTTCAAATACAATTACAACAATAAAGTTCCTTCTTATAATTCAGATTCTATTCTGGCGGCCAACAAAGATCTGAAACAGACGTTTTCAGACCAGAGTATTCTTATTCTGAATGCACTGGATAACCTGGATGAAGTTCATCAGATCATGAACCTTAAAAAAGACTCTTCCCTGGCTTCCCAGGTTAAAGTATTACAGCTTAAAAGTAAAATCAACAGTAAAATTACCATTGCCCTCACAGAACTGGATGCTGTTGCAGCAGAATTTGACTGTGAAGGGGAGAGAGTTGCCCAGATCGGAAATTATGTGGATAACCTGAATGATTCAAGAAACAATAAAATGATCCTGTATTCCATTATTGCAGGAGCTGCAGCTTCCATTGCCGGAGGAATTGTAAAAGATGAAAGCTGGAGCAATGCTATAGATATCGGAGGAGGGGTTTTGGGAGCAGGCTTCGGTCTCGCTACCCTTAATCCTAAAGGAAAGAAAGTGGAATTTATTCATCAGAGAAATCTTTTGAGAGATATCTGGAGGGAAAAACTGGAGTCTCCGAATTTCCCGCCTTTTATATGGTACATGTATACAGAGAAAAAATTCTCAAACAGAGAAGCCCGTTCCATTATCGGAAATATGAAAGAACGCTGGCTGCACTACCAATTTGATGACAACAGACAAAATGCAGATCAGTCAGTGATATTCAGTGATGGAGGATACTACAGAGCGAATGATCTTCACAACCGGGCGGCTATGCTTAACCAGATGCAGTCGGCTACCAGAACCATTAATCAGAATATCAATTACCTACTTCTGGATTTGGATCGTTTAATCCTTTAAGAAAAATTTAACTGTAATGAAATTTGTTACATTTAAAAATTTGCTTATCTTTGCCATGTAATTACAATGAACAATACAAGATTTGCTACGGCAATACATATTATGACCTTACTGGCGAAAAATCCTCAGGAATGGCTTACGTCCGATTGGATCGCTGGAAGCATCAATGTGAATCCGGTGATTGTCCGAAAGGAAATCAGCGTGTTGAGAGAAGCGGGTCTTATTGCCAGCAGACAAGGAAAAGACGGCGGAAGCCACCTAGCGAGAAATGCTGAAGAAATCAGTATTTCTGAAATTTACAGAGCAGTGAAAAATACGGAAGTTTTAGGGAAGAGAAATCAGAATCCCAATCCGGCCTGCAGCGTAGGAAAGGAAATCAATGTACATCTGGATACCTTATTTGAAGAAACCGATAAGTTGGTTGTTGGATTTCTGGGGAACAAGTCATTGAAAGAGTTTTCCGAACAGTTTGAGTAAAATTTTTTACCCATAAATGTAACAAAATTTATTACAATTAATTTAAAATAAAACAATATGAAAAAAGTAGCCGTAATTGGAGCAACAGGATTTGTAGGAACACAGATCGTAAATGAATTAACAGGCAGAGGATATGCCGTGGAAGCTTTAGTAAGAGATGCATCGAAGGTAAAAACACAGGAAAATGTAACCGCAAAAAGTATTGATGTAAATAATGTGGATGAGCTGGCAGAAGCTTTAAAAGGAAATGACGCCGTAATCAGTGCTTTCAATGCAGGATGGGCTAACCCCAATCTTTATCAAGATTTTTTAAACGGATCTGAGAACATTGAAAAAGCAGTAGAAGAATCCGGAGTGAAAAGACTAATCGTAGTAGGAGGCGCAGGAAGCCTTTATACACCAGATAACATACAGATTGTAGACACGCCTGATTTTCCTGAAGCCTACAAGCCGGGAGCAACGGCTGCAAGAGATTATCTGAACAAAATCAAAGGAAACAATACCCTGGACTGGACTTTCTTCAGCCCGGCTATTGAAATGAATCAGGCTAATACAGGAGAAAGAACAGGAAAATACAGAACTTCCCTGGAAACTCCGGTTTTTGATGAAAACGGAAGAAGCCGCCTTTCCGTAGAAGATGTAGCAGTAGCCCTTGTGGACGAACTGGAACAGAATAACCACATCCGTGAACGTTTTACAGCTGCCTATTAATCCATCAAAAAATAACCAATGTTTAAAAAGAAATTATTACCTCTGATTGTTCTGCTGTTTGTCGTCAATATGCTGTCAGCCGGAAATCTGAAGATCAAAGTGTACAACCCGGGATCAAAGGCGATCTTTTCTGTTACTTCTACAATTATCTATGGAGATAAGGATGCCGTACTTATTGATGCCCAGTTTCAGAAACAGTACGCCGAACAATTGGTGAAGGAAATAAAAGCTACAGGCAAAAATCTGAAAGCTGTTTTTATTTCCCACAGTGACCCCGATTTTTATTTCGGATTAGATGTGATCCGTAAAGCATTTCCCAATGCAAAAATCATTTCAACCGCCCAGACTGCTTATCTTATTTCAGCATCAAAAGATGATAAAATAGCAGTTTGGAAACTGCAGCTCAAAGAAGATGCACCATCAGAAATTATTGTTCCCGACGCAGTAACTGCAATTCCTGATCTTGAAGGAAATAAAATTGAAATCATCAACAAGCCTGAAGATCCGGCGCACAGCTTCCTTTGGATTCCATCTGTGAAAACCATAGCCGGAGGAATTTCAGTCTCCACAGGTTCACATCTTTGGATGGCAGATACCCAGGATATAAAGGCTGTTGATCAGTGGATTGCCCGGATTGATGCGATGAAAGCACTGAAACCGGAGCAGGTTGTCCCTTCACACTTTTCAGAGAATTCTTTATCACCCAAGTCTCTTGATTTCATAAAAAGTTATCTGGAGAATTACAAAAAAGCAGTAACTGAAAATAAAACAACAGATTCAATTGTGAATTTTATGGTCAGAAAGTATCCCGGGCTTCCCGGAAAAGAAGAGCTGGAAATGGGCGTAAAAGTTTTTCTTGGACAAATGAATTGGGATCTTAAATCTCCGTATCCTGCCATTGGGCACAAAGTGGAAGCTGATCTCGGAACATTCAGATTTATTCTTGACTTTAAAGACAATAAAGAGATGTCTTTTACAGGAGCAGGCGGAAAGGTAAAAGGAGCTACTGATACGGTACAATATACTGCAGTGGAAGTGGCTAAGAATGTTTTTATGGTCTATTGGCACGAGCCTAAACTGGGTTCCAATGTTACTCATATTCAGGATTACAATAAAAATATAGTATATACGAATATTGCAGATCCGGATGGTTCATTCAAACATCTGAAAGGAACACTCAAAATTGTAAAATAAATACGAACTGCTATCCATCAGGACGGCAGTTTTTTCTAACCTTATAGGTTTCCAAAACCTATAAGGCTTAATTAAATTATCACACAAACATCTGCCAATCTGCTAGAGATTTTTAGGCTCGCAGATGTATCAGATGAGGCAGATTTTAAGATTGAAAACATAAAATACAACCGAAAATCTTGTATTTCCTGGAGCCTTAAAAAGCATGTAGTCGTAAAAATCTTAGTGTCTTGGCATATCCCAACAAAAAAATCATCAAATAAAAAACGGCTGTCAGAAAGACAGCGGTTGGTTGTTATAAATTCATAAACAATTTCGGATTAACCGGAGTATTGTTCTTGTGTACTTCGTAATGAAGATGAGGTCCTGTAGAACGTCCTGAATTTCCGGATTTGGCAATAACCTGTCCTACTTTTACTTTATCGTTAACCTTTGAAACAAGCTGTGACAAATGCCCGTAAAGCGTAGCCAGCCCGTTACCGTGGGAAACAATCACGCAGTTTCCGTAACCTCCTTTCTGACCGGAGAAAATTACAGTTCCGGCTGCTGCAGCTCTTACATCTGAACCATAAGCAACAGCAATATCAAGCCCTTTATGGAACTGCATCTGGTCAGCCTCTGCGGGTGGGTTGTTTTTTTCCATTGAAGCTTTAGAATTGGTGTTTACAGCAACAGATTTTACTGAAGTAGCTGCTGGTGCAGGAGTCGGAGCGGCAGGGGCAACTTTTGGAGTAACCATTACCTTGATTTCCCTTTTGTTTCCATAGCTGTCTGTAACTTCTACGATTTTTTCAACCGGTACAGGTTTTACTTCAGGTTTTGGAGCAGCGGTTGCTGCAGGTTTAGACTCTGCTGAAACAGTAGATTTTACGGATGCAAATACGGTTTTGAAAGGAATCGGGTTTTTTCTTATGCCAAAATTAGATGAAATATAGCCGTCTGTAGGCATTCCCAGAGGAACCTGCATCAGTTTGTTCTGCAGATCCATTAAATACTGGCTGTATCGGTTGGATTGTTTGGCCAGATATACAGAATTTGAAATACTGTCTTTGCTCAGGGTCATCAGCTTTTCACTCGAAATGTCTTTAGATTTTAGGAATGAATTAAGCTGTGCCACAGTCTGATCTACTAAAGTAAGATCTGTTTTCATTTTTAAGTAATCTACACTGTCTTTTTCAGTGTTTATTTTTACAAGGTTGATCTCATAGGTCTTGTCATCTTTTTGAGAAAACAGCCTAGCAATAACAACGCCTTGTGCAAAAACTACTAGTAAAAGTCCTCCAAGAAGAATGTTTACGTTCTTTTTGCTGCTTAGAAATTTCTTCATATTTCTTCTCTTAGTATATTATAAAACGGTTTTAAGCGTGCAAATTTAAGTAAAAACTAAGTTTTGCGGGTTATTCTTAAATAAAAATTATATTTTTCTGTATTTAACGTTTAATTAGGTATTTAATTGTGCAGATGTGTTAATTTTTTCAGAATATGGGTTTTATCATGCTCTCAAAAGCCTTGTTACATCTTGTTTTAATATATTTGCAGTTCACATTCCAATTATGGCTAAAAAGAAAATAATTTCAGAATCTTCGAATCCTAAAAAGAATAATAAGGAGATTTCTGTAGGGGTGGTAGGAAGTGGAAGTTTTGCCACTGCCATCGTGAAAATGCTTGTTGAAAACTGTAAAATAGTGCACTGGTGTGTAAGAAGTGAATTTGTGAAAGGAGCTATAGAGCTTCGTGGGCATAACCCTACCTATCTTACCGCTGCCCATTTTAATCTGAAAAGCTTAAAGCTGACAACGGATATCAATGAACTGGTTTCTGCCTGTGACGTGATCGTTCTGGCTACACCGTCTATTTACCTGTCTGATACATTGGACAAAATGAGCTGTGATTATTCAGATAAGATCTTTGTTTCAGCAATCAAAGGAATTATCCCTAAAGTAAATGATGTGGTAGCACACTACCTGCGTGATGAGTTTAAGATTGGTTTCAGAAACCAGGCGGTGATTGCAGGACCGTGCCACGCAGAGGAAGTGGCAATGGAGAGGCTTTCATACCTTACTATTGCGACTGTGGAAGATGAAACGGCTGAAAAGCTTGAAGAAGTTTTTAGCTCAGACTTTATCAAAGTACACACAAGTAAGGATATTCTTGGAAATGAATACAGTGCGATCCTTAAAAATATTTTTGCTATTGGGGCTGGTATCGCAAGCGGATTGGGATATGGAGATAACTTTACTGCTGTTTTTGTATCTAATGCCATCCGTGAAATGGAAACCTTCCTGGAAGCCATCTATGAAGCACCAAGAGATGTGAATGAAAGTGCTTATCTGGGCGACCTTCTGGTAACGGCTTATTCACTTTTCTCAAGGAACCGTAACTTAGGTAATCTCATCGGAAAAGGGTACACTGTAAAATCTGCGATCCAGTCTATGAACATGGTCGCAGAAGGGTATTATGCTGCGGATTCTATTTATAAAACTGCAAAACAAAAAGGCCTTAAATTGCCGATTATTGATACAGTATATGCCATTCTTTACGAAGGTAAGAACGCCGAAAAGCAGTTCAGAAAGCTAACAGCAAAATTAAACTAGTAAAGTTCCGGTTACAGCCTTGCTATAATCATAAAAAAATAAGAAGCTCAGTCTTCACATAAAACCATAACAAGTATTCTGTTATGGTTTTATTTTGGCCTTCTTTTTCTTTCTTTTTTCAGAACACCCACACAAGGATAGTTTGTGATGCGAAATCTTGTTTTTTCATAGAAGAAAATTGTTTTATTTGATTTTTCAAAAGAATATAACCCAACGGGATTTATAAAATATGACTAATACGGAAATTGCTACATCGTATATGCCAGGAGATCAATCGGGTGATATTATATTACAAACTCCCATACATTGGATGGGGCAACTTTACAGCAGGAATCAAGATACAGAGTCATTGACTTGGCAGTTAATGATGGTTTACCTTTTATAAGTTCTTTAATCATCAATCAATACCTTTAATCAGGCTTTAGAAATCGGCATAATCAAAAAAATAAGGCCTTATTGTAAAGACCTTATTTTTATATATGTTTGACTTTTTATTGGCTCATTTTCGTGATTACCAGTACAAATGAAGATCTTGCATTAAGATTACTGTTGGTAAATCCGTTCCCGGTATCAAACTCGAACCTTTGTTTAAACGTTAAGGGAGCTGCTATCGTCAAAAAATAGGTTCCCTGGAAAAACGTAAAGGAGCTGGAGAGCTCACACATTTTGTTTTGCTCCGTGATGACAGCTGTACCGGCGGAGTTCGTCAGATAAGAACGTGTACAGGTAAAATTCTGAGACAGATATTGGGTATTGGCAGGTCCGCTGTTATTATTCGCATTGCTGGTATCTACAGAATATCGGATGATATAGGTTCCGGCTGGAATCGTAATGGATGAGGTATCGGAACCAAGAGAAGCTCCCGTAATCTTATTGGAAGCAACCGTAAATCCTGTAAGCGTATTATTGGTGCTGTTAGCCGGAATAAGAGTACCCGAACCTATTGTCAGAGACATGCTCTGAGGTTCTGCTCCCGCAAGAATAGCGCGCTGCCATTGATTTCTGATCCAGACATAGTACCCTTTGGGGTGAACAGATACCCCTCCCTTATTATAGATCATCAAACCGTCCGTAGGATTAGATACCGGACTGCTTGTGCTGTTCAGCGTGATGAGGTCATATTGTGGAAAAAGTACCCCTTTGTTGGTTGAATTAATATCCAGAACACTACCCGCTCCAGGAACATTTGTATTAATGCCAACCTGCGCTTTTGCTGTTATGCTGACAAAAAAAACAGCCATACAGATGATATAAATATGTTTTTTCATTTCTTTGATAGTTTATTGATTAAGTGCAGACCGCTGAATATCAACCTTTGTATTGGTGATAATGATCTCACCGTTGTTAGGAGTAGTACCCCCGGATCCCATTTGATAGGTCCCTCCCGCGTCATGCGCTATGGAAGGCATCAGATTAATAGGAGTGGTGGATGTTGTTACAAAAGAAAAACTCAGATTAAGTGTATGGGTTTTATTACTGGCAATAGACTGGGCATTGATGCTGATTGTTTTACCATATTGTGTATTGGTTGCAGGATCCCAAAGTCTTACAAGATACTGATGAAGATGTACAGGTGTATTTCCAATACCCGCAGAACTGCTTTCCAGGGTTGTTTTGATATTCAGACATACATTCACAAGATACCCGCTGTTTCCGGGAAGAGTAATGGCTCCGGTAGCAGTGCTGTATGAAGCCCCGATATCATTGGATACAACAGTCAGGGCAGCATCAGTAAAATCTTTATAAATACCGTTGTTAAGGCTGCCTAATATCGGGTAATCAGTATTTCTCTGAAGGATCATATAGCTTACCAGATTATAGGTGTCAGCAATCTGGCTCCAGCGGTTATTTTTCCATAAATATAATCCGGGACTGATAGAGTTTCCTTTATTGTAAACCAGAAGCCCTTCAGCAGGATTGTTTATCGGGGTTGTATTATTTAAAATATCCACAATGTCCACCCTTGGAAGCAGCACCCCTTTATTGGTAGATTCGGTTACCTCCAGAACAGCAGAAGCATTCACACTCGTTTTCCCAATAGCAACTTGCGCATAAAATAACTGAACTATTAATAAAAATAGCAGCATATAATTTCTTTTCATATTGTAAGTGTTTAAATTTTAGATATTTTGATGTAAGATCCGGTTGGAATTACATTAACAAGGTCATAGAACGTACTGTTCTGCATTCTCCCGAATCTCAGTCTCAACCCTCCAATGATATTGGCGTTCGCATTAGCCGGAACACTATAATAATAGGACCAGGAAGCCAGATGATTGGTGCTGGTTTTAGAAACAATCGGAATTTCTTTTCTTGTATTAACTCCTGCGGTAAACGTATTGGTAGAATTATTATAAGTATCCCCATAAAAATCTATAAAATATCCCATCAGGTAATAGGAGCTTCCAGTTAAAGGAGCAGTTCCGCCCTGTCCGGAAGGGTTTTCCGGTGGGGAATTAAGATTCAGGTTCACTTCTACTAAATAATTTCCCTGGGGAAGAACCAAGGAGTAGCCTCCTGACAAGGTATTCTGTACTACCTTAAAACCATTGATGTTGGAAACCCCTGAAATAGAAGGGGGATTCACAAGAAGCAGTGTATTAACACCGGCAGCAGCATTATCCAGAGCAGATAAAGAACCTGTAAAATCCAGATAAGCTACCTTAGGAGTATCTTCAGCATCTATAGTACTCTGCCAGCGGCCTAAAGTGCTGTTGAAAATATGCAGCGCCTTATTATTACTGTTGGTTCCTCCATTAAAAGCAATAAGTCCGTTGGCTGGACCATTAACCGGTGTTGTTGTGCTGCTGAGGCTGGCAAGGTTAAGATTGGGAAGAAGAAGTCCTTTGTTTCCTCCCGATACCGTAACTGATGGAGCAGAAGTATAGCCACTTCCTCCGTTGTTGAGAGTGATCCCTGTTACAACACCATTTGAAATGACAGCTGTGGCGCGAGCTTTATTTCCGCCGTTTACAATCGTTCCGCCTCCGTAGAAACTAACCGTTGGTGCAGAAATATAGCCGCTTCCTCCGTTTGTTACGGTAATACCGGTAACAGCACCGCCTGAAACAGTTGCCGTTGCGATTGCTGGTATTCCGTTGAAATTTTCAATGTGCAGAATGGCACTGGGGTCCGGTGTGGACGTGTTGATTCCTACATTTCCGCTTTGGGCTAATGCCGCTGCTGCGAAAAATGTACTTACGAAATTAATAATTTTCATCTGTACTATGTTTAATAAGAAATATTTTTAATTTAATTGTGTCTTAATGTGTGTTTATTTTAATGCAAATTACATAAAATAAATTATATATTAATGAATTTTTCGCATTTTAAAATGTTAAACATTGTGTTTTATTCAATAAAAAGTGATAATTTTAATTTTATGTTTAATATTTTTCACAAAATATTGATAAATTGTTATAACGTAAATGTTTACTGTTGAAAGATTTTTTATGATAAACTTAAAATAACTTAAGTTTTTATAACTTTTTTTAACATTTTAAGTCCTTTTTATGAGAGTTTTGTTATGGTAAATCAGGTTGGGATTTTTTTTGAAAATAGAGGTCCTGATGAAGGGAAATCCGGGAAAATAATCATATAATCACTATTTTCAATGAAAATCTATTGATACTTTCCATCACATTTTTTTGCGGAAACCGAAAGAATTTTTCCGTCAAAAAATAACGTGTTAAAATCGTTAAACGCGTTATTTTTTATAAAACTTTTCCCGAAATTTGAAGTAAAATTTTAGATTATGTCACAATCGCTTACAAGCAGAACACCGAAACCCAAGTACGATGTTGTCCTGATAGGTGGCGGAATTATGAGCGCCACTTTAGCAACACTGCTACACGAATTTGATCCTGAACTGGAAATTGCAATATTTGAAAGGCTTGGAAGGTTTGCTAAGGAAAGCACCGCAGCCTGGAATAACGCGGGAACAGGACACTCTGCTTTTTGTGAACTTAATTATACCCCTGAAAAACCAGACGGAACCATTGATATTACCAAAGCAGAAAGCATTGCCGAACAGTTCGAAATTTCAAAACAGTTCTGGTCATATCTGGTTACTAAAGGATATATTCAGGATCCCAAGGATTTTATCAACTCGTGTCCGCATATGAGTTTGGTATTCGGTGAAAAAGAAGCAGAATACCTCAGAAAACGTCACGAGAAAATGTCAGAATCTGTTTTGTTCTCCGGTATGGAATATTCTACTGACCATGAGCAGCTTAAAGAATGGATTCCTCTGGTAATGAGTAAAAGAAACGGATCCGAAGTAATGGCTGCTACCAAAATGGATATGGGAACAGATGTAAACTTTGGAACTTTGACCAGAAAAATGGGAAGACATTTGCTTGAAGATTCCAATGTTGAGGTTTTCCTGTATCATGAGGTGAAAGATATAGATCCTAGAGAGGACGGAAAGTGGGAGATGAAGGTAAAGGACAGAATTCATAGTCATCAGCAGGAAGTGGTTGCTGATTTTGTATTTATCGGGGCCGGAGGATACGCACTTCCGCTGTTGGATAGTTCAGATATTAAAGAAAGTGAAGGATATGGAGGTTTCCCGGTTTCAGGACAGTGGCTGGTAAGTCATAATCAGGAATTGGTAGAGAAACACCATGCCAAAGTATATACACAGGCCACAGTAGATGCTCCGCCAATGTCGGTTCCTCACCTTGATCTTAGAATTATTGATGGCAAAAAAGCCCTTCTATTTGGCCCTTTTGCTGGGTTTTCTACCAAATTCCTGAAAGAAGGAAGTTATCTTGATCTGCCGGAAAGCGTTAATACGAAGAATTTAAGATCATTATTCGGAGCATGGTGGCATAACATTCCTCTTACCAAATACCTTATCCAGCAGGTTGCGATGACAAAATCCCAAAGAATGCAGCACCTGAGAGAATTCATCAAAGATGCCAAAGAAGAAGACTGGGAGCTTAAAGTAGCAGGGCAGAGGGTACAGATCATTAAAAAAGATGAGAAAGAAGGCGGTAAACTGGAATTCGGAACAGAAGTGGTTGTGAATAAAAAAGGAACGATTGCTTCTCTTCTCGGAGCTTCACCGGGAGCTTCCACAGCGGTATATGCCATGTTAAATGTTCTTGAAAAATGTTTCCCTGAAAAACTGAATGGCGAATGGCGAGAAAAGCTGCTGGAAATGGTTCCTTCTTATGGACAAAAACTGGCTGATCATCCGGAGCTTACCGAGAAGCTGAGAAACTATACCAAAGAAAAATTAGAATTAGAATATTAACATAAGCGATGGGCAATGGGGAATAAGTAATCAGGATACATTACCCATTACTCATTGCCTATTACCCATTACTAATAAAAAAGTGGAAGAAGTTGTTGTAAAGCCAATCATTGTAAAAGAACTCCTGGAATCTCTTCAGACCAAGATAGAAGAGGAAAAGCAGGTCATTGTACACTGCTGTTTTCCGGCATCACCATTTTTAGGAAATCTGATCAGGATTTGGAATTCAACCTATCTTTTTGATAACCAGTCTGAACATAAAAGCAGCCTCATTCATGCCGAAAATATTACCATATATCCCAATTGGACGCCCGTTCCCTTTATGCAGGATTTTTGGTTTACGCTGATCTTTTCAGGCCTTCCCCAGGACTGTAAAAGTTTTGACCTGAAAGAAGTAATTCCTGAAGAAGGCGGTTTTTTTGTGGAATCTATCAAAAGAAACTCACTTGATGTTTACCGGGTGAAAATTTCAGAATCTTATTAAATCTATGAAAACAAGAGAAGAAAAACTGAAACAGATTATCAGCTGGGCAGAAGATAACCCGGACGTTCGTGCCGTCTTGCTCACGAGCTCACTGGTGAATCCCTATGCTCCCGTAGATGATTTCAGCGACCTTGATGTGGAACTTGTTTTTGAAAACAGGGCGCCTTATGAAATCCATAATGACTGGCTTTCACTTTTTGGAACTCCTATCTCCATGATAGAAGAAGATGACCGTGTTTTTGAAGGAAAGCACGCAATGAAAATGGTGCTGTATCGGGATCATGTAAAAGTTGATTTCAAACTTTACCAAAAAGAAGATTTTCTGGCAGAAATTCAACAGGATTCCCTTCCCGAAGATTGGGATGTGGGATATAAAATTCTGGTTGATAAAGATGATCTGACTAAAGAACTAAAACCTCCAACCTATCAGTCTGTGATGATTCACAAACCGAAGGAAGAGGATTTTAATAAACTGATCAACGACTTCTGGTGGGATACAACCTATGTGGCTAAATGCCTTCAGCGTGGCGATATTTTTTACGCAAAATTCATGACTGAAAATGTGATAAGAACAGACTATCTGGTTCCACTCATAGAATGGCATATTGGAGAATCACAGGGCTGGAATAATATCACCACCAATAAACACGGAAGACTTTTCCCGAAATACCTTCCTGAAGATTTATGGAATAGAGTAGAATCCACCTTCTCAGGAAGTAATATTGAAGATAACTGGATTTCTTTGTTAGCTTTTGCAGATCTCGTTCATGAACTGGGTGCTGCTTTGGCCCAAAAGCTTAATTTTATCTATCCCACTAAGCTAGAAGAGGATATCCGGAACTATCTTGCAGAAGTCAAAGCAATGCTTTAATTATAAACGAATTCATTCTGCCTGATCAGATTTTCTATACAGTATTCTGCAATAGCCGTAATTGTTACAAATGGATTGACGCCAATGGTTCCCGGAATTAAAGACCCGTCCAGAACATAAAGGTTCTCATGCTTTTTCAGCTTTCCGTATTCATTGGTGGCTTCTCCCAAAACACAGCCGCCGAGCGGATGATAGCATATATCAGCTCCGAATCCGTTCTTAAAAAGGAGATGACTTCTTGTACCGCCATTAGCCTTGTTCATTTTTTTTATAAAATAATCTGCATTGTCTCTCATTTTGGCAGTATGCTGTTCATTCCAGTCCAATACCAGTTCGCTTTTATCAGGATTATAAGTTACTTCTCCTTTTTTGTCAACCCTATTGATCAGTAAATACAAAGCGGTGGCAACGTCCATTCCCATAGGTAATGGTGCAATCTCTGTGAAAAAAGGATGTTCAGGATCATCCCAATTGTCAATCCCACCTACAGGAATTGTAGATTGTTTGGATCCCGTTCCGCCGGATAAAGGTTTAACCCAATTTCTTCCCGTCATAAAATTACCATTGTTACCCCAGTTTTTCCCGATACGTTCATGAACAGGAAATCCGTTTACAGCCTGAGAATGTAACAATAGTTTTAGCGTTCCCATAGTTCCTGCTGCAAGGATCAGCTTTTTGCAGTTGAATATTTTATCAGAAACCGATGCTCCGGAAGTATCAGTTTCCTGAACTTTTAAAGTATAGGTCTGGTCATCATTCAGTTTAATATAATCCACACGGTGAAGGTCAAGGATTTCCAGGTTTCCCGTTGCCATTGCTTTTTTCAGATAGGTTTTATCCAGGCTGTTTTTACCGTGGTTGTTTCCGTAAATCACTTCCGTGTTGAGTGCAGAACGGGGAACTTCATTTTTGTATTCCTTTTCCATATATTGAAAATCATAGACATTCGGAACCCGTATTGTTTTAAATCCGGCTTTGTGCGCTTCTGCTTCTCCCACTCTTGTAAATTGATAATAAGGACAGTCTTTCAGAAATTGTTCATTAATTACATTAACTTTCAGCTCTTCGTGCACAAGAGGGAAATAATGGTCATAAAATTTTTGAGTATCAAGGCTGGGAAAAACCTCTTTGAAATAGCTTTCTTTAGGAGTAACTGCCATACCTCCGTTGACTAGCGAACCGCCGCCAACCCCTCTGCCAGCCCAGATATTGATGTTTTCAAATTCCATCCGGTCCAGTGTTCCGGTAAATGGTGTCAGAGAGAATATATTCATAAACGGAGCAATCGTTTTATTTTTCAGCCATGCCGCACTTTTTCCGGGTTTGAGCAGATTGGAATAAGGAATTCCGGCTTTCTCCCAGTTAAGCCCCATTTCCAGAAGAACTACTTTTTTTCCGGATTCACAGAGACGTAATGCAGAAACAGCCCCTCCATAACCGCTTCCGATAATGATAATGGGAGCATCAATAATCTTTTTTTCAGACTGAGGCTGGGCAGCCTGAAACAAATTGGAATTAAGGAAATAAAATCCGGATACAGCCAAGAGGCCTGTCTTGATGAATTGCTTTCTGTTCATAGGCATTGCCTGTCAAAAAATATGCTAGGAAAAAAGGTTTGGGATTTATTTAAAACAGATTATGCTATTTTATCAGAATTTTAACTTTTCATACCGTTGGAAATTCATAGTTTTACTTATAATTTTAAATAGATCATGAAAAAATATATCATTTTATTTCTGCTGTTTCCCCTGATGGTTTTCTCACAGAGAATCGTGTCAGGAGAAGTTATGGCTGTTAAGAAATTCCAGGAGGACCTTAATGCGGAATACAAAGATCCTAAACAGACCCCTTTGCGAGGGGATAATTTTACCAATTTTAAAGGACATCCTTTTTTTCCGTTCAGCCGGAAGTACAGAGTAATCGCAGAGCTGACCAGAACAAAAAATGCAGAACCTTTTGAATTACCTACTTCTTCGGGCAAAACAAAGAAATACAGAGAATATGGAAAAGTAAATTTTATGCTTAATGAAAAACCGTATACTCTTACCTTATATCAGAGCTTAGACCTCATGAAGCAGAAAAAATATAAAGATTATCTTTTCCTTCCTTTTCGTGATGAGACCAATGGCAAAGAAACCTACGGCGGCGGAAAATATATGGACCTGAAAATTCCGAAAGGAAACACCATTGTACTTGACTTTAACCAATCATACCAGCCATTCTGCGCATATAACGCTTATGATTACAACTGTCCGATCGTTCCTGAAGAAAATAAACTTCCTGTGGAAATAAAAGCAGGGGTGATGTACGAAGATATTTATCATCATTAGTTATGGTAACCTTACAGTTCTTCAAAGAAGATGACCTTTTCAAAGTGAATTATGCTCTGGATGAAGATCAGCTGCGTTTTACTTCCACAGCGGAACAGGCGATACAGAGAATAAAAGAAAGAAATGATCATCAATCATTTGCGGTTATTATTATGGATAAAGGACTGCCTGTAGGTTTTTTTGTCCTTGATTTTGGTGAAGATAAACTGGATTTGACCAATAACAAGGATTCTGTCTTATTAAGGTCTTTATCTGTAAATCCTGAAATGCAGGGAAAAGGAATAGGAAAAGAAGCAATGCAGAAAGTAGATGATTTTGTCCGTGAAAATTTCAGTCACTGTAATGAAATTGTGCTGGCCGTCAACCAGAAAAATGAATCGGCGTATCATATTTACCGTAAAGCAGGATATTCTTATGATGGTAAAACGAGGATCGGAAGAAGCGGACGTCAGTATCTGATGTATAAAAAACTTTAAGAAAATTTTAAATTCAAAAACTTCTGTTCTGCTGATTTCTTCCATAACTTTGAGTAACATCAAATTCAAAATATGGAAATATCACTTCATCATCAGGTCGCTGTAGTTACCGGAGCTTCCAGCGGAATAGGTTCAGGAATCGCAAAATCTTTAGCAGCAGCAGGGGCTGCAGTGATCATTAATCACTCTTCGGAAAGATCTACAGAAGAAGCAAAAGCTGTCTTAAAAGAAGTTACAGATGGCGGAGGAACAGGAATAACCTATCAATGTGATGTCTCTAAGGAAGATCAGGTTATCAAAATGTTTCAGGATGTGGTTTCCGAATTTGGGACAGTAGATATTCTGATTAATAATGCAGGAATTCAAAAGGATGCGAAATTCACGGAAATGACCTTGGACCAATGGAATGCTGTTATCGGAGTGAATCTTACCGGGCAGTTTCTTTGTGCAAGAGAAGCAATAAAAGAGTTTTTACGACGGGGGATAGATCCTTCACGTTCTTTAGCGTGCGGGAAAATCATTCATATCAGTTCGGTTCATGAAATTATTCCCTGGGCAGGGCATGCCAATTATGCAGCAAGTAAAGGAGCCGTGAGAATGCTGATGCAGACTTTGGCTCAGGAATATGGGGCTGATAAAATCCGGGTCAACTCTATTTGTCCCGGAGCCATTCAAACTCCCATCAATACCAATGCCTGGAATACCCCTGAAGCACTCAATTCACTTCTTACGCTGATTCCTTATAACAGGATCGGTCAGCCGCAGGATATAGGAAATTTAGCCGCATTTCTGGCTAGTGACCTGGCTGATTATATTACCGGAACCAGCATTTTTGTTGACGGAGGGATGACCACGTTTGAAAGCTTTTCTACAGGAGGCTAAAAGAATAAATGTAGTGAAAAGTTTTCATCTTAATCCAGAGTAATATTGCTCATTACCTATTATTCATTACTCATAATTAACGTTTATGTCAGAACAACAAAGAATTTCGGATGTTTCCTGGAAAAAATGGGGACCTTATGTCAGCAACCGTGAATGGGGGCTTGTACGGGAAGACTATAGTGAAAACGGTGATGCCTGGAATTACACCAGCCATGATACCGCTGAAGCTAAAACCTATCGTTGGGGAGAAGAGGGAGTCTGCGGAATTTGTGATGATTTTCAACGGTTTATTTTTTCTGTAGGATTCTGGAATAAGAAAGATAAAATGGTAAAAGAGCGGTTCTTCGGCCTTACCAACGGGCAGGGAAATCATGGAGAAGATGTAAAGGAATATTTCTATTATCTGGATTCCACCCCCACTCATTCTTATATGAAGATGCTGTATAAGTATCCGCAGAATACCTTTCCTTATGAAGATCTGGTAAAAACCAATGCAGCAAGAAGCAAAGATGAACCCGAATATGAACTGATTGATACCGGGATTTTTGATCATAATGAATATTTTGACATCTTCATTGAGTATGCAAAAGAAAGCCAAAATGATATTCTGGTCAGGATAACGGTGATCAACAAATCTGAAAAAGAAGCTTCCCTTATTCTATTGCCGACGGTTTGGTTCAGAAATACGTGGAACTGGGGATACGATGACTATAGGCCACAGCTCCATGCTGAAGAGGCAGACCAGATCATCATTAATCATAAAGATGTTGATATAAAAAATATCTATGCAAAACAGTCTTCAAAAACTCTGTTCTGCAACAATGAAACCAATAATCAAAGACTTTATCAGTCAGTCAATGAATCAAAATATTGTAAAGATGGCATCAATGATTTTGTGATAACCGGGAATTCCCAGTCTGTAAACCCTCAGAATAGCGGAACTAAGGCTTCTTTTTTCATAGATGAAGATTTTAAAGAAGGAGAGACCAAAATATTTGAATTCAGGCTATCGGATAAAGATCTAACGAAACCGTTCGAGGATTTTGATTTTGTCTTTGAGGAAAGACAGAAAGAAGCAGATGAATTTTATGCTGAGATTCAGAAAGGAATCTCTTCAGAAGATGAAAAACTGGTCCAAAGGCAGGCCTTTGCAGGAATGCTCTGGAATAAAATGTATTACCATTACAACGTTGAAAAATGGCTGAAAGGTGATCCTGCTGAGGTTCCTCCTCCAAAATCTCGCGAAAAGATCCGGAATTATGACTGGAAGCACCTCAATAATGAACACATCATTTCCATGCCTGATAAATGGGAATATCCATGGTATGCCACCTGGGATCTGGCGTTTCATACAATAAGTTTCTCACTCATTGACCCTGATTTTGCAAAATACCAGCTGAAGCTTTTTCTCTTTGAATGGTACATGCATCCTAACGGGCAGCTTCCCGCTTATGAATGGAACTTTAGTGATGTAAATCCTCCGGTACATGCTTGGGCTGTTTTCCGCGTATTCAAAATTGATGAGTACCTGAAAGAAAAGCCGGATCTTGAATTTCTGGAAAGCGCTTTTCAAAAGCTGCTGATGAATTTTACCTGGTGGGTGAACAAAAAGGATAATAACGGGAATAACATTTTTGAAGGTGGATTTCTTGGATTAGATAATATCGGGGTTTTTGACCGGAACTCTGCTCTTCCCAATGGAGAGGAGCTGGAACAGTCGGATGGAACAAGCTGGATGGCTATGTTTGCCCTGAATATGATGAGAATTGCATTAGAACTGGCGCTGTACAACAATGTTTATGAAGAGATGGCGATGAAGTTTTTCGAACATTTCCTGTCCATTGCCAATTCTCTGGATAATATGGGGGAAGAAAATTTCAGCCTTTGGGATAATGAAGATGAGTTCTTTTATGATGCGATTGCTTCCAGTGACGGAACTCATATGTATTTAAAATTAAGAACAATAGTCGGATTAATTCCCATGTTTGCCGTTGAGGTTATTGATGATGAAATGATTGAAAATCTGCCCAATTTCAAAAAAAGAATGAGATGGGTTTTGGATAATAAACCTGAGCTGGCTTCTCTGGTTTCAAGATGGGAGGTGAAAGGACAGGATTCCAAGCACCTTTTATCTCTGCTTCGGGGGCATCGCCTGAAAAGACTTTTGAAAAGAATGCTGAATCCGGATGAGTTTTTAAGTGAGTACGGAGTGAGAGCGTTATCCAAAGAATATGAACAGAATCCTTACACCCTTAGCCTTAATGAAACAGATTATCATGTAAAATATACGCCTGCAGAAAGCGACAGCGGACTTTTCGGAGGAAACAGCAACTGGCGCGGTCCTATATGGTTTCCGATTAATTTTCTGATCATTGAAAGCCTACAGCGCTTTTTCTTTTATTACAGTCCCGATTTTTTGGTTGAATATCCTACAGGAAGCGGTAATTATGCTAATCTGGATCAGATCGCCGATTCTCTAAGCAGAAGACTGGCAAAAATATTTTTAAAGGATGAAAAGGGCAAAAGACCTGTACATGGACAATATGAAAAATTTCAGACAGATCCGGATTTTAAAGATTATCTTTTGTTTTATGAATACTTTCATGGAGATAACGGCCGTGGAGTAGGTGCTTCTCATCAGACAGGATGGACCGGGCTGATTGCAAAGATCCTGCAGCCAAGGTTTTCCAAAAAAGAAATCGCAGCATCTGAAACAGAAATGCCGAAGGAAGTGGCTGGGAAAATAAAAAAATAAATTTGCTTTTTCACTTTTCAGTCTTCCATTTCATTATTCAAAAATCTGCTGGATAACCTCCAGAGAGGCAGGCATTTTAAAGCCGGCTATATGATAATGATAATAGACGAGAAGGCTGTCCAGAAAATCTTTCCTTAGAGTGGAATGAATTTTTGCTGAGTATATATTTTCTGAAGTAAGCACTGCTTTCCACAGCGAAGAAATTTCCTGTCCAAATAACTGATGAGCTGAGGCCATAGAAAACGTTCCGGTTTCCGGATCTAAAAAAAGACCGTCATTAACAAGCGGGGCTACCCCCTGAATCTTTAAAATACTGATCATAAAAAGCAGGTGGCACTGGTAATTTTTATTCATCAGCTCATGAAGGAATTCATCAATAGTGAAAAATATATTCAGGTTCTTATTTTCATGTTTCAACACCTGGTTTAGAAAATCTGAAATGAAAAACAGAACCGTATTGGCTCTTATATCTGTAAAAGCATCGTTGGTTTTCAGCAATTCCATCCTTGAAACAGACGGGATTCCGGCTCCTCTGGCAGGATTAATGGAAAAACTGAGCTTATTCAAAGGCTGAAGCAGGGCTTTCTTTTTATTTCTTTTGGAATATACTCCTTTTAGAAAATAGGTCTGAAAGCCATCTTCTTCTGTGAAACAATGCAGAACCGCATCATTTTCGCCATATTTTATGAATGAAAGTAAAAATCCGTTTTGTGAATTCATTAATTAACTACGGCTATTTTGGCGGTAGCTTTATCTGAACCGTCTTCATTGGTCATCAATACAAAATAAATTCCTGAAGCAACACGGGTACCTTTGTTATTGTTAAGGTCCCATTCATAATATCCTCCTCTTGCTACTGCAGAATGTACTACGTTTCCTGCTGCATCGGCTATTCTGATATTGGTTTTTTCAGCAAGTCCTTTAATGGTTACTTTTCCTTTAAAGTTGGAATATACCACAGGATTTGGATATACTACCACATCTCCAAAATTAGAATTTACATCGGCTACATCGCCTTGATAAACCACAATTCCGTTATAAGTAGCGAAATATACTTTGCCTGTTTTTTTATCTACTTTGATATCAGTGACGGAGTTGGTAGGAAGGGGAGAGTTTTCTTTCGTAAAATGTTTAATTGTCTGCTGGCCGTCGGAAGAAAGGTAATATACCCCCCCTCCGTCTACGGAAATCCATTTATGATCTCCGGCATCTACTTCTATCTGAAGGATCTGGCTATCTCTGAAAAGTTCTTCTCCAAGTCCGTTCTGTTCAATAATAATAGGGGATACCTGTGGAGATGTTCCTTTTATTTCTGTAGCAGCGTTGGGTAATATTCTTAATCCACTGTCAGAACCGATCCATGCATCTCCGGATTTGTCAATGGCAACAGATATTGTTCCTTTTGCATTACCCGAAAATCCGTTGGTATCTTTTAGAATATATTCAGTATCATCAGACAGGTTGGCTGCATTTTTATAATCATAGACCATGAAAGTATTTGTTCTTGGAGTAGGAATCCATAGCATATTTTCATAAAAGAGAGGTTTTTGTAGGGCCTCACTTGATATATTAAACTTTTTAACAGTAAAATTATCAGCTGCTTTATCAAAAATACCTATAGAAGCAACCGCTTCGTAAAATGAAATTGAAACGAAAAGATTATTCTGATTGTCCGACGCGAAGCCTACAGGACGGCTGTAATATCCATTGGTGTTGCCCAGATCATAATATTTTACCATATCAAAATCTTTGTTGCCCGGGTTGTATTTCATTCTATAAACCCCTTGTGCGCCCAGAACGGTATAGTTGGCAAAAAATACTTCGCTACCGTCACCTGGATTTAAAACTGCATCCATAACATTAATAGGACCGGTATTTCCTACGAAAAAGGAAGGATAGATCCATTCAGCGCCGGTAAAATAATAAAAACCAGGTTTTTTAGGGTTCGTTACAGGTCCGTTATATCTGTCTATTCTTGCTCCGGAGGAGACTAGAATCTGATCGTTGTCGTATAAATTAATTTTGTAGGCAAAATTAGAGTATGGTCCCGACGGTTTATAGATGATGCTGTTTTCATCTTTTATTCCGGATAATATGGTTCCTCCAAATATTTTTCCGGCTGCTTTTATGGCTGTATTGCATTCTTCCCCTACACTTACTGTTCCCTGAGGCATTCCGTTGGTACTGAATGTATAGATTCTGGCAAGATCAGTCACCACAATATTGTCTGACGTTACCACTACATCATGAATGTCTCCAAAAGTTGATGGAAGCGCAGTGGGTATTCCATTATTGTACATGAAAGCAGAGGTTGCGGATGAAAATACAACAGAAGATTCAGCATCAATATGTTTAAATGAACCCGGTATTTCTGTTACCCAGGTAGAATATACAGGGAAGGTGGTATTCATTTCATGGGTTTTCAGCCCGTTATTGGTTACAGAATATACTTTATTCTGAAAAATAACAGCCTCGTTGCTGGCTTCATAGATGCCCGCTCCTGTCATAAAAAAGGTAGTGTCGTTGAACTCTTTCTTTTTCAGGTTAAATATGGAAAGCCCATAGCCTACAGAAATAACTGCCTGATCTCCTGTAATAGAGATATGATTGATCTTTTTGCTTCCATTGTACCCAGTTGCAATGGGGATATCAACAATATATTTGATTTCCTGCGGGGTGATAATATCTAAAGACCCATTACTATAACCTATAATTCCTGTTTTGGTTTGTGGATTATAGTCGAAAGCTGTAATCCCTGTATCATGAAGACCATTGGCTTTTGATAACTTTGTAATCTCTCCTGTTGAGATTGTATAATAGAATATCCCGTTTTCGGTAGCGGCAATTATTTTCCCGTTGTCTTCCTTCATGGCTAAGACATTGTTGTAGGAAAAAAGATCCGTCCATTTTTTTGAGGTAATGACCTGCGCTTTTGTCAGTTGCAGGGATGCTAAAATACCAAGAGAAATTATAGAAAGTTTTTTCATATTATGCTGTTATGCTGCTGTCAATAACCTGGTTATTCCAGGAAATATGCTGTATGTTTTTATTACTGTCAAAGTGGAAATCAATTCTGCCTAAAAGCAGGCCTGCCCATCCAACCTGGTTTACCAGAACATTTTTACCCTGTCTGTTGGTATACGTCTGAGGTTCCGGAAGGAAAGTATGGGTGTGCCCCCCAAGAATAATATCAATATTTTCCGTTTTAGCGGCCAGAATTTTATCACTTATCTTATTAGGTTCATCTTTATAATCATAGCCGATATGTGAAAGGCAGATCACCAGATCACATTTCTGCTCATTTTTTAGAAAATTTGAATAATGCTGAGCTACCTCTACAGGATCTGAATAGATGGTTTCTCCATATTGCTTTTTCCCGACGAGTCCGTCCAATTGGATTCCTACTCCGAAAATTCCGACTTTAATCCCGTTTTTATTAAAGATTTTGTACTGTGACGTCTTTCCGTCCAGAACTGTATTTTTGAAATCGTAGTTAGAACAGATGAAAGGGAATTGGGCATTCGGCAGCACTTTTAAAAATCCATCCAGACCGTTATCAAAATCATGATTTCCCATGGTAGAAGCATCATACTTCATCATGGACATCAGTTTGAACTCCAGTTCACCTCCAAAGAAATTAAAATAAGGAGTTCCCTGGAAAATATCCCCTGAATCCAGAAGAAGCACATTGTTTTCCTGACTTCTGATCTGCTGAATCAGGCTTGCTCTTCTTGCAAACCCTCCCTGATTGGGATTTTTTGTATAACTGGCATCAAAAGGTTCTATCCTGCTGTGCTGGTCGTTGGTATGAAGAATGGTAAGTTTATTCGCGGATTTAAAAGGGTTGAATTTTAATTCTTCCGCCATCATCATCTGGGGAGCTAAAGCCATTGCTAAAGATCCGCCGCCTATTGCTTTTAAAAATTTTTTTCTATCCATTATTTCTTACCGGTAAAATTTAAACGAACATCTGTATTAGGAACTATTTCAGGATTTTTTTTGAAATATTCAATAAACAGATCTCTTAGCTTGATTCCTGTAGGAATGGCTTCCCCCTTTGAGAAAAACTTCATATTGTCACCTCCCAGAGCCAGATAATCAGAAGTCGCTATATAATATTCCTCAGAAGGGTTTACAGGTTTTCCGTTGATTAAAGTTTTAGTAAGCTGTCCGTTATTGGTTTCAATGTATAAGTGGGAAACAGGATTGTTTACCTGCGTTTTTGCATAATAATCATAAAGCCCCTGAAGATCTGTTCCTTTTAGCTTTACAATAATGACTTCATTTTCGAAAGGCATTACTTCAAATATGCTTTTCAGAAGAATATCTCCTTTTCCGATGGTCGTTCTGATCCCTCCGATATTGATCAGTGCGGCATCTACATTTTTTTTCAGATGTGTTTTCGTCCATGCGTCGGCTCCATCAAATGTATAGTCTGCCAAAAGATTACCCAGATTGCTGTTATCACCTTGTTTGGTAAGGTCTACACTGGTGTGGGAGATCTTTTGGTTCATCTCTTTATCCAGTTTCTGCTTATAAGGTTCAATAACTTTTACAAATGCCTCATCATTCTTTAGCTCATTATTAATAGAAATGTTTTTCTGGGGCTGTACCTGAGCCAGCTGCAGCGTGGAAGCTGTTTTGCAGGCAGTCAGTGAGGCCAGAGCAATTCCTAGTAACAAGAATTTATTTTTCATAATATCTTTTAGTATATGCAAATATAATTATATGTATAATAAAACATTATTATTTATTATAAATTCTTACTGTAAATTATTAAATTTGACAAAAATAATTCGAACAGATGAGCATTTTAAAAGGAGTAGGTGTTGCGCTGGTAACACCCTTTAATGAAGATTTATCCGTTGACTTCGATAGTTTGACAAAACTTGTTGAATATAATATCGACAACGGTACCAATTATTTGGTAGTATTGGGAACGACAGCTGAGGCAGCAACGCTTTCTGATGAAGAAAAGAAACAGGTAATTGAACATATCATTAAGGTAAATAGTAAACGTCTTCCTTTAGTTTTAGGAATTGGCGGAAACAATACTCTGGAGGTCAAGAAGCAGATAGAAGAAACAGATCTTTCTGAATTTGATGCAGTGCTTTCAGTGTCTCCCTATTATAATAAGCCTAATCAGGAAGGGCTTTACCAGCATTATAAAGTGCTGGCATCTACAGGGAAGAAGATTATTATTTATAACGTTCCATCCAGAACAGGGCAGAATATTGAGGCGGATACTACAATCCGTCTTGCAAAAGAATTTCCGAACCTGTTAATGATTAAAGAAGCAGCACCGAATATTCTTCAGTATTTTGACATTCTGAGAAAGAAACCTGAAGGATTCTCTTTGGTTTCCGGAGATGATGAATATACACTTCCGGTAACATTGGCCGGAGGAAACGGGGTGATTTCTGTAATAGGGCAGGCCTATCCAAAAGAGTTTTCAACAATGGTTCAGTTGGCTTTTGACGGAAAAGTGAAAGAAGCCTATGAAATTCACAATAAATTGGTAGAAATTACCAGACTTATTTTTGCAGAAGGAAATCCTTGCGGAATTAAAGTGATTCTGGCAGAGAAAGGTATTGTGAAAAACTATTTGAGACTACCTTTGGTTCCTGCTTCTGAAGGACTTTATGCAAAGATCAAAGCAGAAATGGCTAATATCTAATAGGGTGAATTGTTAGTTTAATTAAACAATTGACCTGTAAGTAAAATTTACAATTGAAATAAATAACAAGGTGGAAAGTTCAGGCTTTTCACTTTTTTTAATCATAAAAAGTATGAAATTAATAGAAGCAACAGAAAAAGATATTCCGCTGATCCGGAATCTGGCAAGACGATCCTGGGAAAACGCTTATGCAGAGATTCTTTCCAATGAGCAAATGGATTATATGCTTTCAGAAATGTATTCGGAAGCTGAACTTACAAAACATTTTCAGGATACCAATTACTATTACTACCTGATTAAAGATGAAAATACGGATTCTTATGAAGGATTTATTGGATATGAGCATCATTATGATGAAAATACAACAAAGCTTCACCGTATTTATCTGGTGCCGGAAAGTAAAGGCAAAGGTTTTGGTAAAGAAGCACTCCTGTTCCTGAATCAGAAAGTTGCTGAAAACGGGGATCAAAGAATTATTCTGAATGTTAATAAACATAATGAAGCCAGACGTTTCTATGAATCTCAGGGGTATAGTGTTTATGGTGAAGGAGTATTTGATATTGGGAATGGTTTTGTAATGGATGATTATATGATGGAATTTTTAATTCACAAACAAATGACTTAAAATTCTGTAACAATATATGGTAATTCTATAACAAGTGAAATCAATTTTTAATTCATCTTTGCTCCAGAACCAAATCACTTATACAATACATTCATATGCTTGGTTTTGAGCTGTAGCAGCTTTTTATCAGTATATTTTTTTCATCCTTAGTGTTTAATTCCTGTATTCAACAATGCAGGAGTTTTTTGTTTTTATTAATATAAATAAAAATTTTTCTACTATTTCACTTTTACTTGAAATAAATTATTATATTTACTTCATAATTTAACACACTATAATAAGGATGAAAATGTATGTAAAATTTGATTTCAACGCACTCTGTAAGAAGGTGTTGGATGAGAAGCTTAAAGAACACGGACTAAAATACCGTCTGCTGAACTTTGGTGAAGTGGAGTTTTACGAACCCATCACACAGGAACAGCATAGTCTTTTTAAAAAAAATCTTGAAGACTATGGTATTGAAATTATCGAAAGCCAAAAAACGGCCTTGGTACAGAAAATAAAAGATGCTATTGTAGAGCTTGTCTTCTCTGAGGATCCAGTTTCTGTAAAAGCTTCAATTTATATTGCTGAAAAACTGAAGCACAGCTATGGATATCTTTCCAATCTGTTTTCGGAGCTGGCTTACACATCAATTGAAAACTTCATTATTCTTCAAAAGATAGAATATGCCAAAGAGCTTATCATCAGTAATAAACAAAGTCTGACGGAAATTGCCCATAAATTGAATTATTCCAGTGTGGCACATCTTAGTACCCAATTCAAAAATACAACAGGAATAACTCCTTCTCAGTTTCAAAAGTTCATCTCAAAGAGGAGAAAAGCACAAAGTATGATTGTTCATTCCAAAATGCAATATGAATAAAGAATTTTTGAATGTGATTGTCACAGATCAGGATGAAGGAAACCTGATTTTCTTTAAAAGTATATTTAAAGATCTTAAAATTGAAGTTAAGGTTCAGTGTTTCTATCATAAGTACGATCTGATGGATTATTTGAATAGCGATGATGCTATAATTCCTGAAATTTTGTTCATGAATTATGATATGGCGGATAAAACCTGTTTAAGTTGTATCAAAGAAATAAAAGAAGATTTCAGATTTAGCAATATGGTGAATGCTGTATATTCCGACACCATTTCAGAAATTGAAATTGAAGAACTGTTGGTGAACGGGGCTAATATTTTTATCAGAAAACCTGATACCTATGAAAATCTTAAAAAGGTTCTTACAGAAGTTATTGTAATCAATTGGCAATACCATACATCAGGATTGAATAAAGATAACTTTATTATGAAAATAGGATGAACAGTAGGTTTTCTTGATTGTTTTTTGTTAAAATTAAATGTATTTACTGCATACTATTCACAGAAAAGTGAAAATTTTATAACTAATAATTAAAATAATATAAGAGTAAATTCAGTCAATATCAGCAATTTTGTAAATGTAAATAAGCCAACACAAATTAGCTATATAAAAAGCAGAGAATGACAGAAGATTGATTATTTCGATCAGATGTACAGAATATAAATAACGATGTTAGTTAACAAAATGGATTATATCAATTTCCAGCTATAAAGCATAGAAGATCTTTAAACAAAACGGTACAATCATGAAAACTTGACCAGGTTGAAGGGTATTAATATTCGTTTCATTCCCACACCTTCAACTTAGACACAGTTAGTTTTTATAATAAGCAAGTTGGAAAAATAATTCATTTTGTTTTTTTATAATTTATTTTAATAGTTAGGGCAATAAGCATTCAAATAATATATAAATATTTTCACACCACATCACAAAATATTAAAGTCCGGCTATTAAAATAAATTTTTTAAAATAACCAAAAGTAATTTCTTCTAAATAACAGTTTTATAAGGGGGCCGCGGAAAGATTCTTTCCGCGGTTTTTTTATGATATCTTACTCCACTTATTCTTTCCTTTATAGTATTTCAGATAGTAGTTTTTGATGATCATATTTTCCGGCCGATTCAGGTGAGGGTCGGCTTCCAGTATTTTATCAACCACATTTTTGGTGGTCTTAATAATGGCAGAATCATTAACAAGGTCCAGTTTTTTGAAATCTACAACACCGCTTTGCTGTGTACCCAGAATATCTCCGGGACCTCTGAGCTGCATATCTACCTCCGAAATTTTAAATCCATCGTTTGTCTCCGTCATGGTTTTAATGCGGGTTCTGCTTTCCTTAGACATTTTATCAGAGGTCATCAGAATACAGTAACTCTGCTCAGCACCTCTTCCTACACGCCCTCGAAGCTGGTGAAGCTGGGAGAGCCCGAATCTTTCAGAGCTTTCTATGACCATTACCGATGCGTTGGGTACATTTACTCCAACCTCAATAACAGTAGTTGCCACCATAATCTCTGCTTTTCCGGAAGCAAAATAATTCATGGCAGCATCTTTCTCATCAGATTTCATTTTACCGTGAAGCATGGTGACATTATAATCTGAAAATGCATCCATCACATGCTCAAGTCCTTCCATTAGATTTTTATAATCTAAAGTTTCAGATTCTTCAATCAGAGGATACACAAAATAAATCTGTCTTCCTTTTCTAATTTCGTCTCTGCAGAAGTTATACACATAAGTTCTGTCTTTTTCGCGCCTGTGAGCTGTAATGATGGGTTTTCTGCCGACAGGCATTTCGTCAATAACAGACACATCCAGATCAGAATAAAAGCTCATCGCCAGCGTTCTCGGAATTGGGGTAGCGGTCATTACCAGAATGTGTGGAGGAATTCTGTTTTTTGCCCATAATTTAGCGCGCTGTGCAACCCCAAATCTGTGCTGTTCATCAATAATGGCAAGCCCGAGGTTTCTAAATTTTACTTTATCTTCCAGCACCGCATGAGTTCCTACTAAAATAGAAAGTGAGCCGTCTTCGAGTTCCTGATGAATGATTTTACGTTCTGATGTTTTGGTAGAGCCCGTCAGAAGGCGGACATTAATGCCGGTTTCCTGTAAAAGATCTTTGATTCCGTTGTAATGCTGCTGGGCCAGAATTTCAGTGGGAGCCATCAGACAGCTTTGGAAACTGTTGTCCATTGCAATCAGCATGGTTAATAGAGCTACCATTGTTTTTCCGGAACCTACATCGCCTTGCAGAAGCCTGTTCATCTGAATAGGTCTCTTCATGTCCATACGTATCTCTTTCAAAACCCTTTTTTGAGCATTGGTGAGATCAAAAGGAATATGATGATTGTAGAAAGTATTAAAATGGTCTCCTATGATAGGGAAGGGATTACCAACAGCCTGGGTTTTATGATGAAGTTTTTTCAGGCCGTATCCCAACTGAAAAAAGAAGGATTCTTCAAACTTCAGCCTGTGGTCTGCTTTTTCAAAATGCTCCATATCTTTCGGGAAATGGATGTTTAAAAAAGTATGTTGTCTGGATAAAAATTTAAAAGCTTTTATCAGGTATTCGGGGAAATTTTCCTCAATCAGATTAGGGATTTCTCTGCAGATATTTCTTAGTACAAACTGAAAAAATCTTTGATTCAGCCCTCTTTTGGTTAATTTTTCTGAACTTGGATAAATGGGTTTCAATCGGCTGTCCCCTTCTTTCTTCTCTTCTGCATCAATTTCCGGGTGCGGCATAGAAAACTGCCGGTTGAATACATTGATCTTTCCGAAAATATAAACTTCCCTGTTGATTGGAATCTGCTCTTTGAGCCATTTTGAATATTGAAACCATACCAGATCCATGGTTCCGGTATCATCATTGAATTTCGCAGAAAGTCTTTTTGTTTTCCCCGTCTGAATCTCCTGAACCTGAGTAATTTTTCCTTTAAGCTGGATTTCCTGACTAGTTTCCTCGAGCTGGGAAATTTTGTGAACTTTACTCTTGTCAAGATAGCGGATAGGATAGAAGTTCAGAAGATCGTCCACCGTAGAAATACCCAACACATTTTTGATGAGTTTGGCTCTTTCAGGACCTATCCCTTTTACGTATTCTATGGAAGTATCTAAAGTCATCAATTAGGTTCGAATGGAAAAACAAAGGTTCGAATTTCGGGAAAATAAAAAAGACTTCCAAAAAAAATTGGAAGTCTGAATTTAGTATAAGAAAATCCGAAGCCAGATTACTGTTTAATCTTTGATCTTAGATTTGAATTTTTTCTGGTAATCTTCCCATTGCTCTCTGGTACGGATCTTTTTAAAAAGATCTTTGGAGATCAGCTCCAGATAAGGTTCCAGTTCTTTAGCAGACAATTCGCCCTGAAGTATGGTAATAGGGCCGCCGTTTTCATCCAGAAAAACCGTGCTTGGAACAGCGCCTACATTCATATACTGGGTAAACTCATGCAGAGAATTCCGTCCTTTTTTATGTTCTGTATTTTCATTGGCAAATGTTCTGCCGAAAATTTCAAATGTCTTTTTCTCTTCAGCATTGAATTTTACAGGATAAAAATTATCATTCAGGATCTGAGCGATTATTGCATGACCATAGGTTTTTTTATCCATAATCTTACACGGTCCGCACCAGTCTGCATAAAAGTCAATAAGAATTTTTTTTGGACTTTCTTTTTGAGCCTTTATTGCTTCTTCAATAGTCATCCATTTTACCTGAGCAAAGCTGAAACTCAATAAAAATAATAGGGTTATGCTTAAAAATTTCTTCATATTTTGATATTTACGTAAAAATAAGCATAAAGTGCCTACTTTTTATTTAACATCTTGCATTAATTTCTTCACAAGCGAAGATAACAAAATTAATACCACACCGGCAGATAACGCATAGATTCCTAAAGTTTTATATCCGTCTGTGTAAGCTAACAGCTTACTCATATTAGTATTTCCTGTATTTGCTTCAGATAAGCTGGCTCCGATCTTTCCTGCTGCAAACTGCCCGAATGCACTGGCCAGGAACCATAATCCCATCATCATTCCGAACATTTTTTTGGGAGATAATTTGGTAATAATCGACATTCCGATCGGTCCAAGGCACAATTCTCCGAAAGTAATGACCAGCCATGTGAAAGTGAACAGGTTCAGTGAAGATTTACCATCTGGTCCGGCAAAGAATCGTAAACTGTAAAATAAAAAGAATCCTGCCGCTAAGAATAAAAATCCGATTCCAAATTTATTAATGGTATTAGGTTCCAGTTTTTTCTTATTCAGGCCTACCCATGCCAGACCGATTAACGGGCTGAAAATAATAATAAAAAATGAGTTGGCACTGTTATTAATAACATTAGGATCCATCCCAAATCCAAGTAAGTTGTGAACCAGGTTATCTTTTGCAAACAGAGATAAAGATCCTCCGCTCTGCTCATAGATGGAATTAAATAAGAAATACATGAAAATGAAAACAAATGCAGCGATCAGCTTTTTTTGGTAAGTTGAAGTCTGCTTCAGGGTTTCCATAATGAAATAGCCCACTGCGACAATCCCTATCAGATACATGAAGTAATCGGTGTAATCTGTATTTTTTACCATGATGAAGATCAAAGGCATGCTTAATAAAGCGCCTATATATACCAATACTTCACGCAACGATCTTTTAGACTGAGGCAGCATCTGTATCGGTGAGTCTCCGATGGGACCTAAAGATTTTTTAGTAATAAAAAAAGTAATCAGCCCTAAAAGCATTACTACAGCAGCGGCAAGAAAACACCATGACCATGAATGGTATTTACCTAAATACACACACAGAGCTCCCCCTAAAAGTCCTCCGATATTAATACCTGCGTAAAAAAGACCATATCCTGCATCTCTTCTCGGATCATCTTCTTTATAAAGTTCTCCTACCATTGATGAAATATTAGGCTTAAAAAATCCCGTGCCTATGATAGAACATGTAATCCCAAAATAGAAAAAATCATGAGGGGATAAAGCAATAATCAAATTACCGATCATCATAATAAGTCCGCCAAATATCAGTGATTTTTTGAATCCCAGAATTTTATCAGCAAAAATACCGCCTATGAAAGTAAAGGCATAAATGAAAGCCTGTATTGCACCGTATTGAAGGTTAGCTTTGTCTTCCAACAGCCCAAGCTGGTCTACCATAAAAATAGTAAGGACTCCCCGCATTCCGTAAAAACAGAAACGTTCCCACATTTCCACAGTAAAAAGTGTCCAAAGCTGTTTAGGATACTTTCCTTTAAAATTCTGTATTTCTTCTAGAGTTAAGCTCATAATTGTATATGATTAAGTTTTTAATTAGGGTTTCTATTGTTATTCTGATCCAGTTCAAAACGAATTCTGTCCTGATCAATAATTTGTTTTAATTCTTCTTCTTTAGGGAGATAGAGTAAATATTTGCTGGCGAAAAGATTTGATATAATAATTTATTTTATCAGAATCGTTAAGTCTTATTAACAGTCTATAATGAGTCCAGCTCAATTCATGACGCAATGCGTCACAAATTGGAAATGTCTGATAAAAGGAACGCATATTCCTTAGGTTGCTCTCATCAAACCCTTTTCCAAATTCCAGGGTAAGTTTTTGGGAAAGATTCTTCAGGATGTATTTTCCATATTCTGCACGCTCTTTTCCTTGTTGTTCATCTTCTACAATCAGTTTTCCGATTTGCCAGTAAGTAAGAAGCAGGGTAGAATTCGCTATTCGAAAAACTTTTTCGTGCGACTGTCTGATGAGTTCCTTTACGGACAGAAATAAAGAATCTTCGGAAATTTCCATCATACGAAAATAAAAAAAACCTCTGACTTAACAGAGGTTTTTATATAATTGATTGAATTTATTATTTGATACCGTGCATTTTCTTTTCAAGCCATCTGCTGATCACGAAAAGAATGAGTGCAGCTATACCACACATGATCACAAACACGATGAAGAAATCGAATAGGTTGGCAATTTCAAATCCTAAGAAAGAAGTTGTTTTTGCAGGGCCTCCGTTTTCTCCGCCGCCAGGAATTAATGCAGATAATGTTCCTGCAAACTTATTGGCTGCAGCATTCGCAAGAAACCATGTTCCCATAAGCAAAGAAGAGAAACGTACAGGAGATAATTTAGATACCATAGAAAGTCCGATAGGTGAAAGACAAAGTTCTCCCATAGTGTGGATCACATACAGACCAATAAGCCAGAACATGGAAACTTTATCCATCATTCCCAAACCATAAACGGCAAAAGCGATTACAGCATAACCCACCGAAATAAGGGCTAAACCATAGGCCATCTTTTTAGGAGAAGACGGTTCTTTACCACGATTTCCCAATCTTAGCCAGAATGAAGAGAAAAGTGGGGCTAAAAGTAAAATAGCCAAAGCATTTACAGACTGGAAGTAACTTGCAGGCATTTCCCATCCGAAAAGATTACGGTCCGTCTGTCTGTCTGCAAATATTGTTAATGAAGCACCTGCCTGTTCGAAAGCACCCCAGAAGAAAATTACAAAGAATGCCAAAATAAAAATGACTACAATACGGTCTCTTTCATCTTTGGTAAGACTTTTATCTGTAAGAACGATTAGTGGCATAAGGATCATAGCTCCATAAATAAGATATCCGATAACATCCAGATCACTGTTGAACATTGTTTTGAAATTCATCAGGAAGAAAATCAAACCAATAGAACCTAAAACGATAAGCAACTGAACAAATCCGAATTTATCTCTTGGCATTCCGATAGGTTTATTGTTAGCATCTACCAGTACCTTGTTCTTTTGAGTGATGAAGGTAACCAAACCTATAAGCATTCCGATACCGGCTGCTAAGAATCCCCACTTAAAATCTACTTTTTCTGCTAAAGTACCACACACAAGAGGTGACATAAATGCACCCAGGTTAATACCCATATAAAAAATGGTAAATGCTGAATCTACTCTACGGTCTCCCTGAGGATAAAGTTGCCCAACCATAGTGGAAATATTCGGTTTGAAGAATCCATTTCCGATGATCAGCATTGTAAGACCCAGCCACATCAGGGTAAGAGCGCTGCCTCCTGTTGTGGAAGCACTGAAGAATAAGATGAATTGTCCAATAGCCATCAGTAATCCTCCAATTTCAATACTTCTTCTGTTACCTAAAAACCGGTCAGCCAAATATCCACCCAAAAGTGGCGTAAGATAGACCAATCCTGTATAACTTCCATAAATTTCTGATGCATTGGCATCATCCATAAGGAGTATTTTTGTCATGTAAAGTACAAAAATAGCACGCATTCCATAGTAAGAAAAACGTTCCCACATTTCTGTTAAAAACAGAAGATAGAGACCTTTAGGATGTCCTTTCTGCTGAGCTGTATCCATATTTCTTGTTAAATTTTTGTTAAGACTGACAAATATAGTTTATTTTGAGTTTTTGGCAAGGTTTTAATTTTATATTTAAATAAAAAAGCTGCGGAATAGTCCCGCAGCTTTATATTCTTTATTCAAATTAAGGTTTAATGTCCTTTTTCTTTCATGATCTTGTTTAGTCTTTTTAACATAGAGAGTCCTAAAAGAGTCGCAAATATTAACAAAGCAAAGTTCACAAGGAAATAATTCATTTTGTTGTCATAATTGTACCAGGTACTGGCCAGGATTCCTGAAAGCTTGTTTCCTACCGAGTTGGCAAGGAAGAAACCTCCCATCATCAAAGCGGTGATTCTGGCAGGCGAAAGTTTGGAAACAAAGGAAAGCCCCATTGGGGAAAGGCATAACTCCCCGATGGTTATGACTCCATATCCGGCTACCAGCCATAATGGAGAAACCTTCACAGCTCCGTTGTCTCCGGCCATTACTGCAAGAACCATCACCAGACATGATAAAGCGGAAATAAATAACCCCAATACAATCTTAGTAGGTGTTAAAGGCTCTTTTCCTTTTCTTCTCAATAACGCCCAGAATCCTACCACAACAGGAGTCAGTGCAATTACCCAAAACGGATTGATCGACTGGAATAATTCTGTATTATAAAGGTATACTTTACTTTCTGGATTTTTTTCCAAAGCGGCACGCTGCTCAGCAGAAATATTTCTAAAATAAATATCTTTTCCGGTTTCTTTGATGCTGTTGCCATCTTTATCTTTCTGAGACTGAAACTGGTTGTCATACACAGGTACTTCTTTATCAGCATAGCTCTTTCCGTCTACCATATAAATTCCTTCAAGAGGTTTTTCCAGAGAAGCCGGAACACTTCTGTCTGTATAATAATTGGCCCATCTTGTAAGAGCGGTTCCGTTCTGTTTGAAAACGGCCCAGAAGAACATACTGATCAGGAATACCGAAAGCAGTGCTCCAATGGAAGGCTTTTCTTCAGGTTTAGCTTTAAAGTAAAGGGATGCATAAAAATAAATAACAGGGATACATGCGAAAATAAATGCATCTGTACTGTCGCTTCCGAAAATATTACCGGGAATAAACCATCCTATAACTCCGGCAGCTATAGCAGGTACAAAAACCTTGATCATAATTTCAGAAAGCTTGGTATCGCCTTCCTGTACAGGTTTCATTTGTGCTGCGTGGATGTAATGCTTTCTTCCGATACTGAAGATCACAAGACCTATAAGCATCCCAACTCCTGCTGTGATGAAGGCTTCACCCCAACCGAACTTATTACGCATAAATGCCGCAATAATATTACAGATAAATGCCCCGATATTGATTCCCATATAGAAAATATTATATCCGGAATCTTTATTCGCTTTATAAGGTTCTTCAGAATACAGATTTCCTAAAAGGGTAGAAATAGTAGGTTTAAAAAAACCATTTCCAATGATGATCAGTGCTAAAGAGCCATAGAACAGAGGAAGTTCTTTGAAAACTCCCATTCCGATATATCCTGCGGCCATCAGAATTCCGCCCAGGTAAATAGATTTGATGTAGCCTAAAACCCTGTCAGCCAGAAAACCTCCAAGAAAAGGAGTCAGGTAGGTCAATGCGATATAGGTTCCGAAAATGTCATCAGCTGTTTTGTCCGGCAGTCCAAGTCCGCCTTTCATACCGGCAGGCTCAATCACATAAAGAACAAAGATTCCGAGAATCAGATAGTACCCGAAACGCTCCCACATTTCTGTGAAAAAGAGGTAAGGCAGGCCTTTAGGATGTTTAGTCTTCATATATTCAAATTTCAAATTCCTCCAAAAATAAGTTTTTAATTTTAATTGATAAAATAAATAATTTACCCTGAAAACGATTAATAAAACAAATAGTAAAAATCCCTTTCAAAAAAATGAAAGGGATATCTGGGTTGTTTTAGTTTTCTGATAGGGAAAGAGAAGCTAAAAGAATCATCTCAATGTATTTTCTGTTTTTTATTTTACAGATTATTCAAAATAAAATCCGTCATTTTCTGATACAGCTGCGGTCTTGTCTGTCCTCCGTAGATTCCGTGATTTTTGTCCGGATAAGCCATGAATTCAAACTGTTTTTTATTCTGGATCAATGCTTCCGATAATTCCATGGAATTCTGGAAATGTACGTTATCATCGGCTGTTCCGTGGATCAGAAGGAATTTGCCTTTCAGCAATTTGGCATATTCTGTAGGAGAATTTTTATCATATCCGTCCGGATTTTCCTGAGGTGTTCTCATAAATCGTTCCGTGTATACAGAGTCATAATATCTCCAGTTGGTAACCGGGGCTACAGCAATTCCTGCTTTGAAAACATCGGCTCCTTTGGTCATTGCCAGACTGGTCATATAGCCTCCGAAACTCCATCCGAACATTCCGATTCTCGTTTTATCAATGTAAGACTGATTTCCAAACCATTTGGCAGCTGTGATCTGGTCTTCAATTTCATATTTCCCCAAATTCATATAAGTCACCTTTTTGAACTTAGCGCCTTTATATCCGGTTCCGCGCCCGTCTACACAAGCTACGATATACCCTTTTTGCACAAGATGGTTGAACCATAATGTATTTCCGTTATCCCATGAATTGGCCACTTGTTGTGATCCCGGTCCGGAATATTGGAACATAAACAGCGGATATTTTTTATTTGGATCGAAATTCTTAGGTTTTATAATCCATGCATTCATCTGGTCTCCTGCAGCATTAGGAATGGTGATGAATTCTTTTTCAGCAAAATTGTCTGCTTTTAACTTCTGAAGCTGATCATTGTTGTTCTGAAGTTCTTTTAGCGCTTTACCATTGCCGTCTTTCAGAACAAAGGTGTGAGGTCTTCCGGCTGTAGAAGAAGCTTCAATGAAATAATTATAGTTTTTGCTGAAACGTGCTGAATTATTTCCTTCAGCATTGGAAATCAGCTGTGATTTTCCGTTTTCAATATTTACTTTGGAAACCACCTTGTTAATACTGCCTTTTTCCGTAGTCTGAACATAAATTTCTTTAGATTTCGGGTTGAAACCATAATAATCGGTTACTTCCCAGTTTCCTTTTGTGATCTGCTTTTTAAGTTTTCCGTCTTTATCATACCAATATAAATGGCGGTTACCGTCTCTTTCAGAAGACCAAAGGAAAGAATCATCTTCAAGGAATTCCAAAGTCGGACTGTCTGTATCGATCCATTTTTCATCCGTTTCAGTGAATAATTTCTGAACTGCTCCGGTTTTGGTATTTACTTTTAAAATGTCAGACGCATTCTGAATTCTTTCAGAAGTGATCAGAACAATTTCATCAGGTTTTGCAGTCTGGAAAACATTGGGAATGTAATAATTCTTGAACGAACTTAAATTAAGCGGTATGATATTTCCGGTATCAAGACGATAAAGCTGTGCCGAAACAATAGAATTTTTTTCTCCGGCTTTAGGGTATTTATAACGCATTTCATCCGGATATAGTTTTTTGCCGTAGATTGGAATATAGATTTCCGGAACCTGGCTTTCATCTGATTTTACAAATACAATGGCATCAGAATTTTTCGTCCACTCATATTGCCTTGCATGTCCGAATTCCTCTTCATATACCCAGTCAGCAAGACCATTGATGATTGAGTTCTTTTTACCATCATTAGTAATCTGGGTGATTTTTCCTGAATTAAGATCCTGATAGAATAAATTATTATCAGCAATGAAGGCTATTTTCGAAGCATCAGGAGAAAATCTCGGTTCCTGAACGGGTTTTCCTTCATTCAGACTGATCACTTTTCCGGATTTCAGATCCTTTACATCAAATTTCCCTAAGAATGAATGTCTGTATATAGGCTGACTTCCTAATTGTAAAAGGATTTTTGATTCATCATCAGAAAACTCATAGCTTTCAAAGCTTCCGTCCACCAGATTTCCTTCTTTCTGTGAGGTTTTATAAGAATATTTTGCAATTCCTCCGGATTCAATCACCAGGTAATTCTCACCGTTTTTCATGGATGTAATTCCGGCAATACCTTTACCACGGTAATATCCTGAGTATATTTTATCTAAAGTAATTTCCTGCGCCGATACATTCTGGAATACAGCAGCAATTGTAAGTGTGAGTAAGAATTTTTTCATTTCTAATTTTAATGATTCCAAATTTAATAATTCTTACGTATATAACCATATAAAACAAAAAACCGGGATAAGTTCCCGGTTTTATCAGCTATCCTTCAATAATAGGTCCTTCTATCACCGGTGGGTAATACTCTCTGGGAGCACAAATAGGGTAGAGCAGGTTGCATGGTGTTTCCAGATCACCTCCGATAAAACCGAGTCTGTACTGGCAGGTTTCCGGATCCAGACATCTTCTCATTCCGGGTAAGCCTCCTCCCTGTATTTCTTTTAACTGGTCTCTCGTGATTTTTCTTGAATTTTTCATAATGCTATTTTGTTTTTTTGATTGAAATTCTAAAGTAATTAAAAATATCATTAGTTGGTGAATTTTATTGAGAAAATAGTTTTGGCAGAAAAATTGAATGTATAATAATATCAATCAATTTAAAATAATAATTATGGAAACAAATGCATACAACCAGAAACTGAATCGGTATGTTTTGAACGACCAGATTGTGTATACTGGTTTTTCAAGTTTTAAAGATGCTGAAGAATGTGCCCATAAAAAAGGCGGTACTTTAGTTGAAGTAAGTTTTAAAGATGGAAATGATAATCCTCAGATTACCAGTGAAGCGGGACTGATTGAAAAACAGCTTCATTACTATGTGTATGCAGGTGATGAATATAAATTTATCCATTCTTCAGATCCCGGATTCAGAAAATATGCCGATGAGCTGCAGAAAATAAAGGCAAGAAATGATAAAACAAGTCCCGATGAAAGGTACTTTGCCAGTTTTGAAATTGAAAATTCAGAAGACCCGATTATTGTTCTTAAAAATGATCATTTTGAATCGGTAACTTCAAGAGAACGCTGTAAATATCTTAAACACGCTAAAGTTTACGAATTAGGGGTATCCCTGCCAAAATCTTAAAAAAATCTTATCATGAGCAAGACAAAATATTCAGAAAAAGCTCAGGACAAAATAGGAGAGGTAATGCACGAATACAAGGAAGGAAAGCTAAAATCTTCTTCCGGAAAAAAGGTAACCAGTAGAAAGCAGGCTATAGCTATTGGTATCTCTGAGGCCAAAGAAAAAGGGCTGAAAGTGCCTAAGAAGAAAAAAGATTAATTTCAATAAAAAACCGTGTGAACATCTCACACGGTTTTTTATTGAGCTAATTATCTGCTGTCTTGCTGTTAGCTGTTTTGTTCATTATAAAGGAATCTGTAATATTCATCTGCCATCCTGTCGCTGTTGAATTGATCTTTTACATCATTCATCGCATTATACTGGATTTTCCTCCACTGCTCCGGATGATCGTAATAGGTTGGAAGAATTTCATTTTCAAGAATTTCATAGAGTTTGTTCAGATCATAGTTGTCCTGTTCGTAAATACTCATATTCAGATAATCTGCTTTAGGCACAACGAAAGAATTTTCACCTGATTGAGCAAATTCCGGAATCCATCCATCATCAGTTGATAGATTGACAGATCCGTTCATAGCAGCGGTCATTCCGGATGTTCCTGAAGCTTCTCTTGGAACTCTTGGATTATTCAGCCATAGATCAGATCCCTGCTTCAGAGATTTACTCAAAGAAAGCTCATATCCGGTAAGAACAGCCATATTTTTATGGTTTTTACTTTCTTCCACCAGTGAATTGAACGTGGAAATGGCTGTATAGTCCATTGGATAAGGTTTTCCTGCCCAGATGATCTGTACCGGATATTTGGGGTTGTTCAGAAGTCTGTAGAATCGGTCTTTATCATGAAGAAGAAGATCTGCCCTTTTGTAGCCTGCAAATCTTCTCGCCCATACAATAGTGAAAACATTCGGATTGAACAGGTTTCCGGTCTGGTCTGCTACTATTTTGAAAAGTCTGCTTTTTAAATGCTTTTTGCGGTAATCGAAAACGGTTTCGTCATTTTCATCCTTGGCATTGTAAAGTGGCTTGTCTGCCCAGTATTTGAACTCCTGTGCATTGGTAATAGATTTGATCTCGCAGATGCCCGGATATTTGCTCCACATAGCTCTGGAAACTACACCATGCAATTGAGAAACTCCATTAGCAATTCTTGCCATTTTCAGGGCGCACAATGAATGGTTGAAGCGGTCGTCATCACCTCCTTCAATGTTTTTTATATCCTCCATGCTGAATCCGGAGAAATAAGACATGTCATAACATAATTTAAGATTATGCTTTTCGTTTCCTGCCTCTTCCGGGGTATGGGTAGTGAATACCAGCTTTTCTTTTACTTTGTTCAGATCTCCATTGTATTTTTTCAGAAGGTAGAATGCTGCGGGAAGTCCATGTGCTTCATTAAGATGGTAAACATCTCTTTGAATATTCATCTCATCCAAAAGTTTAGCTCCTCCTTTTCCTAATAAAATATACTGAGCAAGTTTGGTAGATTCGTTGGCATCATACAATTTATGACAGATGGTTTTAGAAACATGATCATTTTCAGGAACATCTGTTGAAAGGAAAAACATAGGTGCCGTATTGAATATTTCAGGATCCAGATACCATACCTTTACCCAAACCGGTGCACTGTGAATTTCGATCTGGAACTTTATTCCGGTATCTTCCAGGAAGCTGTACATTTTTCTGGTCCATACCGGCTGAAGGGTCTGGTCATGGTTTCTTGCCTGATCATAATAACCGAATTTCCATAGAATTCCGATTCCGATAAGGTCCTGCTTAAGATTGTATGCACTTCTCATATGAGAACCTGCCAGGAATCCCAGCCCTCCCGAATATATTTTTAAAACCTGGTCAATGGCAAATTCCATCGAAAAATAGGCGGTTTTTTTAGAATATTGTGGATTGATGCTGTAAGGTATTTTAAAATTTCTAAAATCCATAAATTACGGTTTTGTATTAGAAGGGGCAAAGGTATTAATTATGAAAATAAACTTTATATTAATTATTTGATAAATTAATTTAAAAGTATCCGATGAATAGTTTTTTTACTTACCTTTAATGTATAATTTTTTGATTTTCAAAAAGTTCTAATAGTGAAAGCGGATAACGCATGTATTCTTCAGACCTATAAAAAAATGCACATGAAAAAGACATTTTCTGATGAAGATCTGACTAAGAATCTTAGCCTGTATTACCTGAACCGACATTTGAAAAAAAAGCCGATAGAAAAGTATCACCGTACTATAGATGAATCTCTTCTTCATGACCGCGAAAAATATAGGAAGAAATCTGAGATTCTGCTTCTCAATTCTTTCATGCACCATTTTCCCGAAGTAAAATTTGAAAACCTTACCTGCGAGAGTCCTGACTTTATCGCCAAACTCAATGACAAAAAAATCGGAATAGAACTCACTGAAGTCATTAATCATCTGGAAATGAAAAAAGCAGAAAGCACTTTGAACAAAATGTTCCGTCAGGCAGAAATATTATTAGAACAGGAAGACACTACGAAATATCGTGGTGTTTATTTTTTAGAATTTCACCCTCATTTAAAGCTTGATAATCCCGAAGAACAGCAGGAAAATATCCTTAATATTTGTAAAAGCATCAAAAGAAATAAAGCGGTAGGCTGTGTAAAAAGTCTGAGAAAATCTTTTCACAGGAGAAATGTTTTTATCACTCACGAATACAGTATGAACCTTTTTGATGAACTCTGTTCTGATAAAATTCTGGAACTCATTGAAAAGAAAAATGAAAAATTTCCCTATTATGATACCTCGGTAGATGAATGCTGGCTGGTTATCGTCTCTGATATGAACTCTATTGCTTCACGATATACTTTTATTCAGGATAAAGAACATCTGCAGGAGGTAAAAAGCCCCTTTCATAAAATTTTTCATCTTGAAAATCTTTGCGGAAATATTACAAGCATAAAATAATTTACTTTTCAGGTGTGTAATTTTTTGTTAATGCTTTAATTTAATTAAAATAATTCAAAATTTTATCGTTTTTGTTGTTTATAATTAAATTATGAGTATATTTGGTATTACCTTGTATATCATATGCTTGGTGATTTATTTTTAACAAAAAACTATGTATCTATGAAGAAACTTTTACTTTTTATTTTTCTTTCACTTTCGCAATTTCTTTTCTCACAGGCAGACTGTACGTCTGCACTGGCGGTTTGTGGAAATTCTAGTATTACCTACAGTCCTTCAGGGATTGGGAATGTCAATGAAAACTTAAGAGGCTGTCTGACAGAGGGGGAACACAACTCCATATGGTATAAAATTACCATTGCTACAGGCGGAACCCTTACTTTTAATCTGGTTCCGAATGATCAGGATGCAGATTATGACTGGGCAATTTATGGTCCGAATGTAAACTGTTCCAATCTGGGAACACCAATTCGCTGTAATGCAGCCACTGTTGTCGGAGTTGGAGCAGATACGGGATTAAATATGACGAGTACAATCATTAGTGCCCCCGGAGGCTCACCAACTCCTTACTGTAAATATCTGGATGTTCTTCCGGGGCAAACCTATTATTTGTATCTGGATAACTGGGTGAGTGCTACAAATCCAACAATGGCTCCGTTCTCTTTAACTTGGGGCGGAACTGCAACGTTGGCATCACCATTTACAGATCCTACTATCCAGCCGTTTCCGTTTACTCCTCCGGGAGTACCTGCTGCTAACCCTGCGGACCCAAGAGAGGTGGTGATTTGTTCTAATCCTGCTATATTTGATTTTACCACTTTATCTGCGGGAATCATCAATGGAAATCCAAACTTTTCTGTTAGTTATCATACAAGCCAGAATTCAGCTTTAACGGGAACCAATCCTATTACGGGTCCTACTTCCGTAACAGTAGGCCCTACTTATTATTACAGTATTAGTTATACGGACCCAACCAACCCTAATAGTCCGCTTAATAAATGTAAGCAGGTTGGATTATTTAAATTCCGGGATGGAAAAATCACGACAAGAAATGCTACATTAACCCAATGCAACAATAATAATGCAGGTACTGCAGTGTATGATCTTACAAGTGCCGATATCATTGGAGATCCTAATGTTACCAAAAAATATTATCACAGCCTTTCTGATCTTAATGCGGGAGTTGGAGAAATTACCAATCCTATGACATTTACTTCTGCAGAAGGTACCATTTATGTGAAAGTCACTTCACCTTTCGGATGTACTTCTGTGGCTCAGATCTTCCTGAAATTCTATCCTGTACCTGCAGTACAGAATGCCGAAATAAGAACATGCTCCTTGGAAAACAATCCTTCTACAGGATCATTTAATCTTACAGGGCCTACGGTAACAACGCAAGCGGGGGCTATCAAAAAATATTATCCTTCATTAACAGATGCAATAAATCAGACCAACGAGATTCTTACTCCAACGGCATATATAGCACCTACCGGAGTGGCTTATGTAAGAGTTTTCAATGCGCAAGGCTGCTATAATGTTGCTAAGATTACCCTGATTGTGATCGCCCCTGTCTATTCCAATGTTCTTCAGGACAAGATTATTTGTGTGGCTGATAAGACTACCTTGGATGCAGGTCCTGGATTCACTAACTATCAATGGAGTACAGGAGCTATTACCCAGACTATTAGTAATGTAGGAGTGGGTACATATTGGGTTAAACTTACTTCAGGAGGTTGTGTGGTGAAGCAGAATGTGAAAGTATATGCGTCTGAGCAGCCGGTAATCACCGGGGTTGATATTTCAAGCAATACCATTACCATATTTGCGATAGGAGGTACGCCGCCATATCAATATTCAATGGACAATATCAATTGGCAGGATTCTAATATTTTCACTAATCTTTCAAGAGGTGATCATAAAGTCTACGTAAAAGATTCCTATAACTGCTCCCCAATGGAAGTTGGAGTGGTAGTCCCTAATCTGGTCAATGTAATTACTCCAAACGGAGATGGTATTAATGATGTGATTGATTATTCTGCATTGGCTAATAAAAAGAATCTGGTATTCAGTATTTTTGACCGATATGGAATTAAGATTCATGAAGGAAGCAAACAGAACGGTTACAAATGGGACGGAAGTGTGAATGGTATCGGAAAAGTACCGACAGGTAACTACTGGTACTCTGTAACCTGGAATGAAAACGACAAAATGAGTACGCCAATCAAGTATTCAGGATGGATCGTTGTGAAAAACAGGGAATAAATACGATTAAAAAATTTAAAGAGTCTCCATAATATCAGTAATATTGGGGACTCTTTTATTATGGCGATTTTAAGCCAGCTAAAAAACTAAAACTATTGAAAACAATGAGTATGGATACTGTAGACAAGAGCTGCAGGGCAGATCCGTACAATATCACAAATTAAATCAATGAAGAACAGAATTTTTACAACTTTGCTGGGCTTAATCATAGGAATCCCTGCATTTTCTCAAACATGGACTTTACAGAATGCCGGATCCGGCGGTGCAGGACAGACATCGATGCATGTGTATGATGCAAACAGCGTTTGGGCATGTGCCAACTCTGGAACCGGGGGTGTTTTTACCAGAACTTCAAATGGAGGAACCAGCTGGACTCCGGGAATCTTTAATATAGGTAACAATACCAGATTATACAACATTCTAAATATTTCGGGAGTTAATGAAACAACTGCCTGGGTCATGAGTCCCAATGGATCTACAAGCCCTACCAGTACTTCTACTCTTGGTGAAGTATGGAAAACAACCAATGGAGGATCAAGCTGGACAAAGCAGTTTACGCTGCCATCAAGTGGAATTGCTGTTCATTTTTTTGATGCTAATAACGGTTTAGCTATCGGATCTCGGGCATCGGTTTATGATATATTTACCACTCAAAATGGTGGTGACAGCTGGTCACAGATACCGGCAGCTAACGTTTCCAATCCAATGACAGAAACATTTGGTTACCAGAAATATTATGTAATAGATAATGTCATTTTTATATGCTTTTATAATGTAGTGGGAGGTGTTTGGGATTATAAAGTGTATAAATCAACTGATAAAGGGCTGCATTGGTCAGCGCTTCCAACTTCATTTGAAGGAGGGCAGTCTCATGGGTTTTTAATGGCCTGGAGTGATGTAAATAAAGGTATTGTTTTTTCACAAACCTATTCATCAGGTACTCCAACTGATTTAAAAATATATGGAACTGATGATGGTGGTGCCTCATGGTCAGTAGTCCCATCTTCAGGGATTCCTGTAACAACTAGAATTGATGATATTGCTTATGTTCCAGGTAAAAATATCCTGGTCGCCGGAAGTGGAGATAATATAACAAAAGGATCTTGGAAAAGTATGAATAATGGAACCTCTTGGGAAGCTATAGATCCAGGAGTTTATCATTGGAATGTAAGGTGTGCCGGAAATAACTGTTATTCGGCAGGATGGACTTCAGCTGCTCAATTTGCGGCCATGTACAAGATAAGTTTCAGAGAACTGAGTACCCAGGAAACAAAATTGAACTGGGGTGGTATTTATCCTAATCCTACAAAAGGGGAACTCTATATAAAGACAGATAAAAAGATTAAGTCCTCAACCGTTCTGGATGCATCAGGCAGAATAGTATTAATGGCAGATTCATCTAAACTGGATCTTTCTTCATTTCCTAAAGGAGTATATGTTGTCAATATAGAATTCGGGGATGGCACATTTTCATCTGAAAAAATAATCAAAGAATAGTATATCAAGCTTTTTAAAAATAAAATTGATAGATAAAACCATTTCGTAAGAGATGGTTTTTTTGGGTGAAAAATGGTACATTTAGTTTTCAAGAATCATGAATATGAAGAATCTATTTGTAAAACGTTTTGAATATTATAAATCACTGGGTGATAAAACTTTCGGACAGCTTTCTGAAGAACAGATCTTTTGGCAGCCTAACGGAGAAAGCAATTCTATTGCCGTTATTGTGAAGCATATTGCAGGAAATATGCTGTCAAGATGGACGAATTTTTTAACAGAAGACGGTGAAAAACCCTGGAGGAACCGTGATGATGAATTCATCAATACATTTAAAACCCAACAGGAAGTTCTGGAATACTGGGAAAAAGGCTGGCAGTGTCTTTTTGAGGCTATGGATCAGATTAATGATGATAATTTACACTCCGAAATCTATATAAGAGGAGAGGCGCATTCTGTTCTTGATGCCCTTGTGCGTCAGGTAGCTCATTATCCTTATCATATAGGGCAGATGGTTTATATTGCGAAAATGATGAAAAATGACAACTGGGAAACACTTTCCATTGCAAGAAACAAATCTCACGAGTTTAATAATGAAATGAAAGAGAAGTTTTCAAAAAGTTCAGGTCATGGAAATGTATAATTTTACAATTAATGGAGAAAATGGGACTGTTTCCAGAAAATGTATTGAATTAAATATCCGCGACTTCCATACAGCGGCCAGATTGGTGGCTGAACTTTCCTATAAAAGAAATTCCGATAAAAATAATATCCTTTGTGTTTTTGATGATCAGGGCGGAACCTGCAGTACAAAACACGCGGTATTGAGAAAACTGGCGCTGGAAAATAATGAAAATCATATAAAACTAATGCTGGGTATCTTTAAAATGGATTCAAATTATGCTCGGCTATAAAAAATACACTCTGTAAATACGGACTTACTGATATTCCCGAAGCGCATAATTATTTAAGGATTGGAGATCAATATTACGATTTCACAAAGTCCAGATCAAAATATAACGACTTTAAAAACAATGTTTTATCGGAAACAGAAATAGAATATGACCAGATTGTTTCCGAGAAAATATCAATTCATAAAAAATTTCTTCAAAAATGGTTGAATGATGAAAAAATCAATTGTAATTTAGACGAAATATGGAAAATCCGGGAAGAATGTATTAAAAATTTGCAAAAATCTGAATATGACGAACCTGATCCTAATTTTTCTTCTGTCTGCTTCCTCAACAGCCCTGACGTAAGAGAAGAATATAAACAATAGACCGAATCAATTTAGAATTCTTATTAAAATTACTATCTTTGCACCCATAAAATTCAGGAGTAATAAATGTCTACTTTTCACAGAACTGCCGCATTTCATACACTGGGCTGCAAATTAAACTTTGCGGAAACATCTACTATTGCCCGTCAATTAACAGATGCAGGTTATGATAAGGTAAGCTTTGATGAAAGAGCAGATATCTATGTCATCAATACCTGTTCAGTAACTGAAAATGCAGACCGCGAATGTAAGCTTCATGTGAAAAGAGCCATGAAGGCCAATCCGGAAGGGCTTGTAGTCATTGTAGGATGTTACGCACAATTAAAACCTGAAGAAATTTCGCAGATTGAAGGAGTAGATCTTGTTTTAGGAGCTAAAGAGAAATTCAATATCTTAAGCTATCTTGATGACCTTGAAAAAACCGATCACGATGGCATTGTTCATTCATGCGAAATTGAAGAAACCGATTTCTTCATCGGAAGTTATTCTATCGGTGACAGAACCAGAGCTTTTCTAAAAGTTCAGGATGGCTGTGACTACAAGTGTACCTATTGTACCATTCCATTGGCTAGAGGGATTTCCCGTTCAGATACTATCGAGAATGTTCTTAAAAATGCAAAAGAAATTGCAGGAAGGAATATCAAAGAAATTGTTCTTACCGGAGTAAACATTGGTGATTACGGTAAAGGTGAATTCGGAAATAAGAAACATGAGCATACTTTCCTGGATCTGATCTCGGAACTGGATAAAGTAGAAGGCATTGAAAGAATCCGTATATCTTCCATTGAACCGAATCTGTTAAAAAACGAAAGCATCGAACTGGTTTCTAAAAGCAGAAGCTTTGTTCCGCATTTCCATATTCCCCTGCAATCCGGAAGCGACGATCTTTTGAAAAAAATGAAACGCCGTTACCTGACTAAATTGTACAGAGACAGAATCAGCAAGATCCGTGAGGTAATGCCTGATGCAGCTGTTGGTGTAGATGTTATTGTAGGCTTTCCCGGAGAGACAGAAGAAAAATTCATGGAGACTTATAACTTCCTGAATGAACTTCCTATTACCTATCTTCACGTATTTACTTATTCTGAAAGAGAAAATACAGAAGCGGCAGGTATGGACGGCGTTGTACCTGTAGCCGAAAGAAAAAAACGAAATAAAATGCTGAGAATACTTTCTGAAAAGAAGAAAATGGCATTTTACCAGACCCAGCTTGGAAAAACGCTTCCTGTACTTTGGGAGCACGAAAATAAAGACGGAAAAATGTTTGGCTTCACAGAAAACTATGTGAGAGTCCAGAAAGACTTTGACCAGGCATCCGTAAATCAAATCGAATTTTTGAATTTAGAAAAAATCCTGTCAGATGGCACGGTTTCTGTGCAATCTTCCTACGAAAGTTTTTTAGCAAAAGCGTAGTCTCTTTGCAAAATTTCCACTAAATTTATTTTTAACTTTAAAATACTACATTCATGAGAGATAAGTTTTTATCTTGGGGAATTGTATTAGTAACCGCTACGTGGATTGTAGCGTTACTGATCAGAGCGCATTACTGGATACCGATCCTGCTGTCCGCCATCTATGCATTGGGTGTTTACAATGCTTACCAGTCAAAACATGCTATTTTGAGGAACTTCCCGGTATTGGGTTACTTCAGATACTTTTTTGAAAGTATTTCACCCGAAATGCAGCAGTATTTCATCGAAAGGGAGACAGACGGGAAGCCATTTCCCCGAAACCAGCGCTCTGCAGTATACAGACGTGCCAAAAATCTGAGCGATACCGTTGCTTTTGGGACGCAGTTAGAAGTGAACCATAGAAAATATGAAGGGATCAAGCATTCTATTTATGCCAAATCACCATCCGAAGAACTTCCAAGAGTTTGGGTAGGAGGAGAACAGTGTACGCAGCCTTACCATGCATCTTTATTCAATATTTCTGCCATGAGTTTTGGAGCATTAAGTGACAGAGCGCAGATTTCTTTAAACAGAGGTGCTAAAAAAGGAAATTTCTATCACAATACAGGAGAAGGAGGAATTTCTCCGTATCATCTTGAAGGGGGAGATTTATGCTGGCAGATTGGTACCGGATATTTCGGATGCCGTGATGAAGAAGGAAAATTCAATGCAGAACTATTTACAAAATATTCTACACTTCCCAATGTGAAGATGATTGAAATTAAATTGTCTCAGGGAGCAAAACCAGGTCATGGAGGAGTACTTCCAGGGGTGAAAAATACACCGGAAATTGCAAAAATCCGTCACGTCACACCAGGAATGACTGTTATTTCACCGCCTTCTCATTCTGCTTTTTCAGACGCGGCAGGACTGCTGAGGTTTGTGCAGCATCTCAGAGAGCTTTCAGGAGGTAAGCCGGTAGGTTTTAAATTATGTATTGGAGATACCAGAGAATTTGAAGACATCTGTGTTCAGATGAATGTTCTGAAGATCTACCCTGATTTTATTACCATTGATGGAGCTGAAGGAGGTACAGGAGCAGCACCGCCTGAGTTCTCAGACGGAGTAGGAATGCCTCTGGAACCCGCATTGATTTTCGTTAACAGAACCCTTAATAATTACAATGTAAGAAATAAAGTAAGGGTAATTGCCAGTGGAAAAGTACTGACGAGTCTTGATATTTTAAGAGCTGTGGCTATGGGAGCGGATATGTGTAATAACGCAAGAGGTTTCATGTTCTCTTTAGGATGTATCCAGGCTTTAAGATGTAATTCCAATAACTGCCCGACAGGTGTTGCCACGCAAGATAAAATGCTGATTAAAGGGCTTGATGTAACGGATAAAAGTGAAAGAGTATACCACTTCCATAAAAATACGCTTCACACGTGTAATGAACTGATTGCTGCGGCAGGAAGAAGTTCTTATGAAGAAGTGGATGCAACCATGTTTATGAGAGGAGACGAGTTTGATCATCTGGCAGATCTTTACTTCCCTGATATTTTGGGAAATGTAAAACAGAAAGCAAGATCTTAAATAACCTGAGTTCGGGTTAAGGAGTTTAAATGTAAAAGATTGGAAGATGGAAGAAGGAGGCTTGAAGTTACTTTTAGTTATACGTATTGAAAGCCACCAGAAAATCAAATTAAATAAAAACAGATCAATATTTGTTCTTAATGACTTTATAACTTCCCTCTTTCATCATCCAGCTTCAAACCTGCATCCATCAGATATTCTTATCCCGAACTGAGGTTAAATAACAAAAAACCGTAATCGAAAGATTACGGTTTTATTTTTTGTACTATGCTTTATTATTGCGGTCTCGCAGTTGTTTTATACACCTGGAAATTGAAAACGAATGTTCTGTTTCTGAAAGAATATCCGCTGTAATTATAGTGGGCATCCCTTGCAAAAGCAGCTCTTGATGGTACAATAATTACTCCCTGAAGGTTATAAGGTGATTCGTCAGCCTTATCAAAAGCTTTAAATTTTCTTAAAGCCTCTCCAAAACCTTCTATCATATAATAACTTTGCTGTGCAGCAGCAGTAGTTGCAGCCCCTGTAATTAATGGGTCAGAAGGAGAAATATAATAGATTTTAGGATCTACTAAAGGAATACCGCTTCCGTCAACAGGACTGTAACCTAAAAAGGTTGTCACAGAAGAAAAAACTGAATTTCCGTCAGTATTGATAGCAAGATAGGTCTTAGCACTCATCATGATTCTTATGATGTCTTTTTCACCGATGGCTTTTCCGGCAGTTGGATCTACGTCATCCGGCTGGGCTCCCGGTCTTGTAATGTATATCGTACCTGAAGGTAAGGTTTCTTTAGGCAGCTCGCTCAGTTTTTTTTCGTTGTCATCAGAAGGATCAGTACTGCTGAAAGCTTTTATATTTCCCTGGGCATCCAGATAATTTTCGGTCATAAATTTTTGAATGGCCTGATCATCATAGGTATTCTGTACATTGATATCTTCAGGCTCCTGATAACCATCAACTTCATCATCCTTTTTACATGCAGTAAAACACAAAGACCCCGCGAGGATATATAAAAATATTTTTTTCATTTCAAAAAACTTTAATTACTTTACAGATAATATACCGGCAAAAGTATAAAAAATTATGAGAATAGATAAATTTTTATGGAGTATTCGTTTTTATAAGACGAGAAGTATTGCATCAGAGGAAATTAAAAAGAACAGGGTTTCGATGGGAACGTCTGCTGTAAAATCATCAAAAGAGGTAAAAGAGGGCGATGTAATCAAGATCAGGAAGAATCAGATTGATTATAAAATCAAGGTTCTTCAGATTCCCAAAAGCAGAATTGGGGCCAAGTTGGTTCCGCTTCATATACAGGATGTAACGGATAAAGAACAATATGAACTGCTGAAGATGCGTAAAATGTCACAGGATTATTACAGGAACAAAGGAGAAGGGAGGCCTACTAAAAAAGACAGAAGAGATATGGATGATTATGTCGGAAATGATATTGATGCCGATTTTACAGACTGGGATGACTTTTTTGGTGAAACAGGTGATGATACCGAAAACGAAGATTAAAAATAAAAAGCTCTAGAGATAGAGCTTTTCTGTTATTTCATTAACGATATCTTCAGGGGCCCGGGAGTCTGTAACAACGCTAAACTGGGCCTTGCTGTAAAATACATTTCTTTCAAATAAATGTTTAGCGATGAATTCGGGAAGATCTTCATCAGAAATATTGGCTATTAATGGCCTTTTTTCTTTTTGTTTCGAGAGTCTTTCTGATAAAGTGGCAACAGAAGCTTTTAAAAATATACTTTTAGAATTATGGTTGATGATCTCCATGTTATTATAATACACAGGGGTTCCTCCGCCCAGGCTTAAAACCACATTTTCTTCAGTCGCTAAAATCTCTTCCAAGGCCTCTCTTTCCAGCTTTCTAAAATAGATTTCTCCTTTTTTTTCAAAAATTTCTGGAATGGTTAATTTATTTCGTCTGGAAATCTCTTTATCGAGGTCAATTAATCTAAAATTTATTTTTTCGCTTAATATTTTGGAAACGTGAGATTTGCCACAACCCATGTATCCGATCAGTGAAATTATCATGAATTTTTTTTAAACAAATTTGCAAAAAAGTTTTGAGATAACGAAAAAACCCATATCTTTGCACCACTTAAAACAAGGGACATTACTTAAATGAAAACTTGTTAAAACAAGTGGCCGACTCGGTAGCTCAGCTGGTAGAGCAATACACTTTTAATGTATGGGTCCTGGGTTCGAATCCCAGCCGGGTCACAAGCGAAATAGATTACTAGATTTTTGTAATTTTATGGCCTGCGTGGTGAAATTGGTAGACACGCCATCTTGAGGGGGTGGTTTCCTAAGGATGTGCTGGTTCGAGTCCAGTCGCAGGCACTGCAACGATTTTTAATAATTAATTGAAATGTAATTCATTTAATTGTGGCCGACTCGGTAGCTCAGCTGGTAGAGCAATACACTTTTAATGTATGGGTCCTGGGTTCGAATCCCAGCCGGGTCACAAGTTTACTGAAAAGTAAATTTTTTTCATATTAATATTTTGTGATTTGGTGTTTCAAAGGTCTCCCTGAGACCTTTGATTTTTCTAAACCTCTTGCAGGTTCCAAAAAATATATATATCTTTGCAATTCTGTAAAACAAGAATATTGTAAAATAGAGTTGTTAAGTGACCGACTCGGTAGCTCAGCTGGTAGAGCAATACACTTTTAATGTATGGGTCCTGGGTTCGAATCCCAGCCGGGTCACAAGTTTACTGAAAAGTAAATTTTTTTCATATTAATATTTTGTGATTTGGTGTTTCAAAGGTCTCCCTCAGGAGGCCTTTGATTTTTTATTGCTGCTCCTTGGAAGTGCAAAGAATCACGGATGAAAGTTGTGGAGTAAGATGTAAACTCAATAAAGTAATACAAAGTCATTGTATTTCAAAATAAGCGAAGCACTCCCTGTTTATCTTATAAAACGTAGGCTATCTTTTTTTCAGAATAAAAAAACTCTGATCACAAAGTAATGATCAGAGCTGCTTTTATCAGTGTTTTCTTTTTAAAATTTAAATGAAATTAATCCAGATGCATGTTGTCAATCAATCTTACACCGTCTACAACAACTACGATAAATGCTCTGAAATTTCTGTCTTTATAAAAAAAGTCAGTTTCTTTTAGGGTGTCTTCATCTGCAATTAGAAAATATTCGAGCTTCATTCCCTGCTGGCGGTCGAAAATATCGGTTACCCTTTCTTTAATTTCAGGAATAGTAACAGTCCGGAACCAGTCATTTACTTTCTTTAACGTTTCATAAATGATTTTGGAGACTTCTTTTCTGTCTTCATGGAGTCTTTGGTTTCTTGAACTTAATGCCAGTCCGTTCTCTGCTCTGTAAATGGGAACGCCTTTTATTTTTACAGGAAGCTGTTTTTTCTCAACCATTTTTTTGATAATGGCCAGCTGCTGGAAATCTTTTTCCCCAAAATAAGCAGTATCAGGCTTTACCTGTCTGAATAATTCTTCTACTACAGTTCCTACACCGTCAAAATGTCCCGGTCTTGATTTTCCTTCCATTTCATTTTCCAGTCCATCAAAATCATAATGAAGACTTTCTGTTTTCTCAGGATAAATATCCGTAACTTCCGGAATGTACACTGCATCTACCAGCCCGGAGTTTTCCAGAATTAAAATATCCCTATTAACGTCTCTTGGATATTTTTCAAGATCTTCAGCATTGTTAAATTGAGTGGGATTTACAAAAATTGAAGAAACAACCAGGTCATTTTCTTTTCTGGCTTCTTCATATAAGGAAAGATGGCCTTTATGAAGCGCTCCCATAGTAGGGGCGAAGCCTATCCGTTTTCCCATTTCTTTCTGTCTTTCAATGAAATCCTGAAGGGTTTTCCTGTTCTTTATAACTTCCATAGTTTATTTTAATACTATTTCAAAAATACTAAAAATATCACAAAATAATATGTGTTTTTAATAATTTGGAAAAGGGAATTATCGTAAAAAAATGTTAATTAAAATAATGTTGGATGTTTTTTTGTAATTTTGCACATTAAAGCATTTTTACAAAAAATAGATAGAAGTTTATGCCGAATCAAAAAATACTGTACATTACTACAGAGATGTATCCATATCAGGAAGATACAAATATGGCTGCAGTGGTTAATAAAATGGCACTTAAGATGCACAATGAAGGCAATGATGTAAGAGTTTTTATGCCAAGATTTGGACAAATAAGTGAGAGGAAATTCCAACTTCATGAGGTGATCCGCCTTTCAGGAATGAATATTATTATCAATGACCTGGATCAGCCCTTAATTATTAAAGTAGCATCTCTTCCGGGAGAAAGACTTCAGGTCTACTTTATCGATAATGAAGAATACTTCAAAAGAAAACAATATTATTTCGATGATGAAGGGACTCCCTTTGAGGATAATGACGAAAGAGCTATTTTCTTTGCCAGAGGAGTTATTGAAACCATTAAGAAACTGAACTGGGTTCCGGATGTAATTCATCTGAACGGATGGATGTCTTCTTTTGTTCCAATTTATCTTAAAACCTATTACGAATCCGATACTTATTTTAAAGACGCCAAAATTGTGCTTTCCTTGTACAATGAGAAAGATGCCGCTTTGGATAAGAATATCGCTGAAAAACTGACATTCGATAATATTTCCGGGCTAAAAGCGTTAGATAACCCAACGATAAAAAGCTTTGTTATCGAAAGTATGAACTATGTAAATATGGTAGTGAAAGGAGATGAGTTTCTTGATGAAGATCTTGATCAAGGTTTTAATGAAACAACAACTCCAAAATCAGAATACGTAGACGTAGATTCTATAAACCAACTTTATTAAAAACACTTTTTTAATGACTCATACTGTTAAAAGGACTTTCGCCATGCTTTTACTGGCGTTTTTCGGGAGTGCACTTCTTTATAATTGTGAACCGGACGCAGATTCGCTTGGAGAACAGTTATTTATTAAAGATGCCACGGAAGGAAATGAAAAATCATACCCCGTTATTGCTTACAATATAGATAATAAAGATAGTTTAAGTAGCGATGCCTCAAGACTTATCAACCAGATTAATACCAATGGAGTATCTCCATCTACTGCTGTTTTAGGAGCTTTTTCCGAAGGCCAGTTCGGGATGCAGAAAGCTTCTTTTGTTTCCCAGCTTAGATTAACCCAATACGACTTTGACTTCGGTAAAGCACCAAAAGTAGACTCTGTTGTATTAGTAATAAGGCCGGCAAATGAAACACAATATAAAAAGGACTCTGTAGATGCAAGACCAGCAGCAGATATAGATTTCCTAGTTGGAAGTGAGACTGTAAAGGCTTCCATTGAAAAGAAATTCTATCCGGTTGTAAAATTCGGAAGAGGTAAAATAGGAAGTACAGACGTATTGTATCATGTAAAAGTACAGGAAGTGACTACTTTCTTAGATGCTAATAATGTTGCTTTACAAAAATCCAATGCTGCTATAAGTACCGGAGATTTGTTAGGAAGTACAACATTTAATGGAAATTATAGTGAAGTAACTGTATCTAAAAAGTCAGATAATACCAACATATTTTTAGGAGGTGTCGGGATGAGAATTCCTTTGGATAAAAATATTTTCCAGACCAAAATCCTGGATAAAAATAAAAAACCTGAACTTCTGAACGCAGCTAACTTCGTTAGATATTTTAAAGGGCTTAGAATCTCTGTGGATGAAACCAATGGATATCTTTTCCAGTTTTCTCCTGAAAACACAGAGGTAATCATGTATTACAGCAATGAAACCACATCCGGTGGTACTACAACAAGAGCACAGCAGACGCCATTTAAATTTACTCTTGGAGGAGCACGCCTTGGTCACTATGAATATGACAGATCTGGTAGTGCCTGGGAAACCGCAAAAACGGCTATCAACACACAGGATGGTGATCAAAAACTTTTCCTTCAGGGAATGGGAGGTCCTTCCATTGCTGTTAAAATTCCTGACGCTAAAATTGATGAACTGAGAACTTTATATCAAAAAGACAAAGCAGCCATCATTAATGCAAGAATCAGAATTTATACAGACCCTACAGACTGGGCTAACAATTATACAAAGCCACAAAATCTGACGTTGGTGACTGCTAAACCACAATCTTCAACATCATCACTGCTTATCCCTGACGGATATACTTCAGATCTTACTGCATTTGGATTGTTTAAAGGTTACGATTTAGATAAAAACCCAGCTTATTATGAGTTTTATGTAACCAAAACATTGAAAGATATTGTTGAGAAAAATACCGAAAATAAAATGCTGATGATTAATCCTGGAAATTTTATAAAAGATACAGAAAGTGTATTAGCCGGATTTAAATTTACCACAAAAGCATTTGCGATGGACAGAGCCGTATTTGTAGGTACAGTAGCGAATAATCCAAATAGCATTCAGTTAAAAGTAACTTACGGTACAAAAAAATAACACAATAAAAACACTAGAAAAAATATGTGCGGAATAGTAGGATATACAGGATTTCAGGATGCGTATGATATTGTGATCAACGGTCTTAGAAGATTAGAATATAGAGGATATGACAGTGCAGGAATCGTTTTGGAAGATGCAGGAAGAAAATTTGAAGTAGAAAAAACGAAAGGAAAGGTAGATGATTTAGTTAACATTTCCGCGCAGTTAAAAGGAAAAGCCAAAATAGGAATGGGGCATACCCGTTGGGCAACTCACGGAGTTCCAAGCGACAGAAATTCCCATCCTCATTTATCAAACAATGGTAAAGTAGCCATCGTTCATAATGGAATCATTGAGAATTATGATACCATTAAAAAAATGCTTACCGAAAAAGGATTTACCTTTAAATCGGAAACAGATACAGAAGTATTGGTCAATCTTATCCAGTATTTTATGGATCTGAATTCGGATATGGATTTTCCTTCAGCAGTAAGATTTGCACTGAATGAAGTATACGGAGCCTATGCGATAACCGTAATGCATGAAGATTATCCGGGAGTACTGGTAGTAGGAAGATTAGGCTCTCCATTGGCTATCGGAATCGGAGACCAGGAGTATTTTATTGCTTCTGATGCTTCTCCTTTTGTAGAATTTACAAAAGAAGCAATCTATCTGGAAGAAGGACATATGGCAACGATCTCTTTAGAAAATGGAGTAGACATAAGAACTATTACAGAGAATTCTAAAATTGAGCCGGAAATCCAAAAGCTTAAGTTAAGCTTAGAGCAAATCGAAAAAGGAGGTTATGAGCACTTTATGCTTAAAGAAATTTTCGAGCAGCCTAAATCTGTACATGATACTATGAGAGGAAGACTTCTTGTAGACGAAGGAATCATCAAAATGGCAGGAATCTGGGATCATGTTGAAAAGTTCAAGAATGCCAACAGAATTATCATCATTGCGTGCGGAACTTCATGGCATGCCGGTCTTATCGGAGAATATCTTATTGAAGAGTACGCAAGAATTCCTGTAGAAGTAGAATATGCTTCAGAATTCAGATATAGAAATCCTATTATTACAGATAAAGACGTTGTTATTGCGATTTCACAATCGGGAGAAACAGCTGATACCATGGCTGCACTAAAGCTGGCTAAAGAAAAAGGAGCATTTATATATGGTATATGTAACGTAGTGGATTCATCCATTGCAAGAATTACAGATGCAGGTTCCTATACGCATGCTGGTCCGGAGATCGGAGTGGCATCTACAAAGGCATTCACAGCACAGCTTACCATTCTTACCCTAATTGCATTTAAATTAGGAAAACATAACGGAAACCTGGGTAATGCTGAATTTATGAGCTTAATCGCTGAATTGGATGCAGTGCCTAAGAGAATTGAAGAAGTTTTGAATTCTACTCACGAACTTGTTCAGAATATAGCAAAAGACTTTGTGGAGGCTACCAATTTCCTTTATTTAGGAAGAGGATACAACTATCCGGCAGCACTGGAAGGAGCTTTGAAGCTAAAAGAAATCTCTTACATTCATGCAGAAGGATATCCGGCCGCAGAAATGAAGCACGGGCCTATTGCTTTGATTGATGAAAATATGCCAATCGTTATTATTGCCCCTAAAAAAGGTCATTATGACAAGATCGTAAGCAATGTTCAGGAAATTAAAGCAAGAAAAGGAAAAATTATTGCTGTTGTGAATAAAGGAGATCAGCAGGTAAGTTCAATGGCGGATTATGTTATTGAAGTTCCTGAGACTTCAGAATGTTTCTCACCAATCGTTGCATCAGTGCCTTTACAGCTGTTAGCATACTATATAGCAGTGTATAGAGGGGCCAATGTAGACCAGCCGAGAAACCTTGCAAAATCAGTAACCGTGGAATAAAAAATTGTTGTAAATAAAATAAATTTAGATTTCTTCCGTTATTTCAAAAAAAATCTTAAAAGTTTCTTAAAAAAATTATATATTTACGGCTTAATTATAAAAATTAACATGAAAAGGATATTTCTTTTATTATTGTCTGCGTCAGTAGCATCGGTATCTTGTTCAGGTGGTGGCAGCTCTTCAGTTGGGAAGCCTGGAACAAAAGGAGAATTGATACCAAGAGAAAAAACGAAATCATTTGTTGCGGAAAGACCATACGGAATGGTCGCAATTCCTGCAGGTTCATTTGTTGCTGGTTTAGCAGAACAGGATCCAACAAATACTCCTGAAAAAGCTTCATTGACTACGGTTACCGTTTCTTCTTTCTTCATGGATGAAGCAGAAACTACCAATGCAGAGTACAGGGTATTTATCAACTATGTAAGAGATTCTATTGCCAGAACACTACTTGCTGAAGCTGCCGGAGAAGGCGGAGAAGGCGGACGTGGAGGGAGGAGCATAGGAGATTATGCATATCTTGCTAAAAAAGAGGAAAATTTAACACCTTATCAAGAATATTTAGAAGGCCAGGGAGGAAGAGAAGATGGAAGCTATGATGCAAGCAAAAGACTAGACTGGAAAATTCCATTGCATTGGACTACAGGGAAGTATCCTGATGTAGAATATGCGGAAGTTTTAGAATCCATGTATCTGCCTGCTTCTTCCAGAATCGGAAACGAAAGAATCCTGGATGTAAGTAAACTTAAATATACCTACCAGTGGGGAGATATGGATGCTGCAATTGCTGATAACGAAAGAGGAGCAAACTACCTGAAGAGTTCAAGCATTGCCATCTATCCTGATACTACAGTGTGGGTAAAAGATTTCCACTTTGCTTATAACGAGCCATTGTTTGAACAGTATTTCTGGCACAAAGCTTATAAAAACTATCCTGTAGTAGGTGTTACATGGGATCAGGCTAGAGCTTACTGTAACTTCAGATCTAAGCTGAAAACAGATTATAACGAAAGTTTAAAAAGAAAAAAACAGAGACCATTGACATTCCGTCTTCCAACCGAAATCGAATGGGAATATGCTGCAAGAGGTGGAATGCAAAATGCTACTTACCCTTGGGGAGGTCCTTATTTAATGGACGACAGAGGTTGCTACCTTGCTAACTTTAAACCTAAGAGAGGTAACTACATGGAGGACGAGAAAAAAGGTACTTATACATATACAGCTCCAGTTAAGAAATTTAAGAAAAATGGGTTTGGGTTATTTGATATGGCTGGAAACGTTTCTGAATGGACTTCGTCTGCTTATAACAACTCTTCTTATGGATTCTCTTCTACTTTAAATCCTTCTACGAAAGATAAAATAGATACAAAAAGATCTGTAAGAGGTGGATCTTGGAAAGACGTTGGCTACGCGCTGATGACAGGTGCAAGAGATTGGGAAAGAAAAGACTCAGCCAGAAGTTATATCGGATTCAGAACTGTACAGGATATTCCTGAAGCAGCTGTTAAACCAAGAAGAGTTAACAGATAATCAATCAGACAATTATTTTTCAATACAATTTTATTTAACATTAAAAAAACTAACTTAATATGTTTAAGACTAAAGATGCTTGGATGAATTTCTTTTATTCATTCGGGGCTGCAATTGTAATTCTTGGAGCTTGGCTTAAAATTACTCACATTACCTTGGGACCTATTAACGGGAATATAGCTCTTACTGTGGGACTTATTACAGAAGCTATTATCTTTATCATTTTCGCATTCGACCCTCCAAAATCTGAAGAGTCTTATGCTTGGGAAAATGTATATCCTGAATTATTAGACAAACATGCAAACCCAAATCCACTTCACTCTAATGTATCTACTAAAGTGAATGCACAGCAGCAGTTTGCAGAATTAGAAAATTCTCTTTCAACGAAATTAGATAAAATGCTTGAAGATGCTAAACTTGATGTTCAGCTATTTGAAAGATTAAGAACAGGTATCGACAAGTTTTCAAGTTCTGTGGACCAGATCAATCAAACTGTTGATGTATCTGCATCTACTCATAAGTATAATGACCAGCTTAACAAAGCAGCTCAACACATGGAAAGCATGAATGCTTTATATGCAATGCAGCTTGAAAGTGGGAAAAGACAATCTGAATTTGCTAACAAATATGTAGCAGATATGCAGAAGTCTGCGGAACAGTCTGAGAAATTCAATCAAGAACTACAAGGTTTAACATCTAATCTGAATAACTTAAATAGAGTTTATGGCGGTATGTTAACTGCTATGAAGTCTTAATCCTGAACCATTTCTAAAATTTAACTACTTAATCAAAAAACAAAGAAAAGAGAATGGCACAAGGAAAACAGACCCCTCGTCAGAAGATGATCAACCTGATGTATCTGGTGTTCATCGCGATGATGGCCCTCAATATTGATGCAGAAATCATCAGATCATATTATGATTCAACCAGAGCATTGAATGAAACAAGAACATTAACAGAGAAGAAGAACGAAAAGATCTTTGAAAGAACGCTGGAAGCTAAAGCTCAGCAGGTTCCGGATACTTACGCTCAACCTTGGGAACAGTATAAAGTACTGAAGGGTAAGATTGATGTTTTGGTATCTTCTGCTCAGGGAATCAAAGATGCTCTTAAAAAACAATCAGAGTTCCACGATAAAGATCCTAAAACAGGTAAAGATATTGATGTAAGTGAAAACTTTGCTGCATTGAACAACAATGAAGCCACTACAGAATATTTCTTTAAAGAAGGTGATGAAAATGCACCTTCAAAAGGAGCTTTAGATTTAAAAGCTAAAATTGATGATGTAAGAAATTATATTAATTCAACTTTTGGTAATAATGAACAATTAAAAGATTTAGTTGACAGAGCCAACAAATCTCTTATCGCAGAATATCCTAAAGGAAAATCTCCGAATGATAAGACTTGGTTCCAGAACAAATTTTATCACCAGCCGCTTATTGCTGCAATTTCTAACTTGGAGATCATCCAAAATGATGCCAGAAATGTACAATCTGATGCATTAGCATTATTACTTCAGGAAAAAGTAGATGCGAGTATCAAATTTACAAGCTATGAAGCTATTGTTTCAGGTCCGGTAGATATCCAGGCAGGTAAGCAGGCAGAGGTAAAAGTAATGTTGGGTAACTATTCTAACAGTAATAAGATCAGTATTTCTGGTGTTAGCAGAGTAGAAAACGGAAAAGGTACCATTTCAATTTCAGGTTCTGGACTTGGAGAGCATAAATTAGGAGGTGTAATTACATTAACTGATGCTTCAGGTAAATCTCAGCCTTTCCCTTGGACCCATACGTATAACGTAATTGCAGGGCCAAGAGAAGTAAAACTTGAAAAAGGACTATTACTTTCTGCGGATAAGATGAATGTAATGTACAGAGGACTTGAGAATCCTGTTTCAGGATCTATCTTAGGTGCTGATAACTCTAAACTTTCATTATCTGCTCCGGGTGCTGTTGTGAAGAGCACAGGTCCAGGGAAGTGGGATGTAACTCCTACTACAGGAAATACAGTTAGGTTAACATTATCAGGAGTTGATCCTTATGGTAAGACTGTTTCTCAGGTATTTGAATACAGAATTAAAAATATTCCTAGACCTCAGGGACAAATCAGAGGAAAAACGGTTAACTATATGCCTGTAGGTTCTATTCCTAACCAGATTGTATCTGCAGCGTTGCCAGATTTTGATTTCCCTGTTTCGTTTACAGTAAACAGCTTCATTATCAAAGTTCCTGGAAGAGCAGGTACATTGATCCAAGGAAGTTCACTTCAGGGTGCAGAAGGTATGCTTAGAAATCTTAGACCAGGCGATGTCGTTCAGATCTATGATATTCAGGCAACAGCTACAGGTCTTGGAAGCCAAAAACTTAAAGAGATATCACCTGTAATTATTAATGTTCAATAAGGTTAATTTGTAAAATCATATTATGAAAAAATATATTAGCAGTCTTTTAGTACTAGTTTCGGGATTTGCTTTTTCCCAGACTATTCTGAACGCTTCTTCTCCTGAGGAATTTAGACAGATGAGAGCTGAATCTATGAGAAAAGCAGGGGATACTGTTATCAGTAATAAAGTGAAACCACTGGAATATGGATTCGTAGATGATAAAGACATCATGAAAAGTATGTTCGTTTGGGAGATCATTGATATGAATGATAAGATCAACCAACCTTTCTACTATGACAATCCGGATGGTCTTCTTTCTTCCTCTACAAGATCTATATATCAGCTTTTGTTAGATGGGGCACTTAACGGAACCATCAAGGAAGTATATGATGATGATAATTTTGTAACCAGACTTACTCCAGAAGCTATTCAAAAGAGATTGGAAAGTGTAAGATTGGATGAAGAAGCTATCGATATTCTTAACTCCGGAAGAGCATTAACAGAGGAAGAGAAGAAGAGATTAACAGATATCATCAGAACAACGACGGATAAAGTTAAAGTTCTTAAGATAATGGGTATGTGGTTCATCGATAAGAGAGACGGACAAATGAAGTACAGACCTCTAGGTCTTGCAGCTATGGGACCGGATCCATCTTCTGTAGGAAGAATTGGTCCTGATGGCCAGCCTCTTGCAGGAGGAGATGATCTTGTAGACCTGTTCTGGATCTATTATCCGAATGCACGTGAAATTCTTGCGAATAACTATGTGTATAACAGAAAGAACTCTTCTGCAGACCTGTCTTTCGATGATATTATCAATGCAAGAAGATTCTCTTCAGTTATTTATAAGTCATCAAGCGGTCTAGGAGACGGTAAAATCAAAGATTATATTCCTAGAGATGCTGATGATCAGCTGGAAGAAAGCGAGAGAATTAAATCGCAGATTCTTGAAATGGAAAATGAAATGTGGAATTACTAAATTTCACTTGATATTTATAGAAAACCTGAGTACTTTTACTCAGGTTTTTTTATTATGAAGAATGTAGATTATATTATTGTCGGAGACGGCTATGCCGGGCTTTTCTTTGCCCATCAGCTTATAAAGAATAACAAATCCTTTGTCATCTATTCTGACGGCAGGAAAAGCGCTTCCCAGGTTTCTGCAGGGATTATCAATCCGGTAGTCCTGAAAAAATTTACGATTTTCTGGAAAGCCCAGGAGCAGATTGATTTTCTAAAGGTTACTCTTGATGAAATTAAATCATATACAGATAGAAATTATCTGATCAGTGCACCTATCCACAGAATCTTTCATGACGAAAACGAGCAGAAACTCTGGTTGAAAAAATCAGAAAATGAAGATCTTTCTGATTTTCTTGATAAAAATTTCGATCGTTTAGAGGGGGTAAAAAATGATTTTAAGACAGGAAAGGTTAATCAGTCTGCCAGACTTGAAGTAAGTGGTTTTTTTGCAGGTCTATTCAGTTATTTCAAAAAAAATAGTCAGATTGAAGAAGGAAAGTTCGATTATGGGAAATTAGATGTTCAAAATTCATCTTACAAAGAATATCAGTTTAAAAATGTTGTGTTCTGTGAAGGAATGGGAGTTAAAGAGAATCCTTATTTTTCTGATATTGAAGTCAACCCTAATAAAGGACATCATATAAAAGTAAAACTCTCTGAACCTTTATCCGGAAATAATACAATTAAAAAGAAACACTTCCTCTTTCCAACAGACAATGGATTATATTTTTACGGAGGAACCTATGACAGAGAACAGCTTCATCACCATATAGACGATTCAGCAGTGGAACAGCTTGTCAATGGTCTCTCTGAAATCTATCCTTATGACTTTGAAGTAAAAGAAGTAAACTTTGGCTTTCGGCCAACAGTAAAAGATCGCAGACCTATTATCGGAAGACATAAAGAATATAAAAATCTCTATGTCTTCAATGGGTTGGGAGCAAGAGGAATTCTGAATGGATGCTATTTTTCCCGTAGTCTGTACCGCTTCATAGAAGAAAACATACCCCTGCATGAAGAAGTTTCCTTAAACAGATTCAAATAAATAAATCATTATCCAATACATAATCCCATGAATGAAAATATTCTCGGAATAGCAGCCGGCATTCTTACCTCCGTTTCTATGATCCCTCAACTGATAAAAGTAATCAGGGAAAAGGATGTGAAAGATATTTCTTTGGTAATGCTTTTGATCCTCATTTCAGGCCTTTCATTATGGGTATGGTACGGTATTAAGAAAGATGAGCTGCCTATTATTTTGTCGAACTCATTTGCCGTGCTGGTGAATATAAGTCTCTTAATTTGTTTTGTGATCTACAAAAAAAGATGAGTTTTGGTATAACAGCAGCGGCGGGCTATTCGGCCCGCCGCTGCTATTAATAATATATTTTTATCAATTACTGAAGCGTAAACTTGGCTAAAGGAGCCATTCTTGCCTTATTTAAAGTCAGAGTATTTCCGTTAACAGAATAATTATCTGCAGCAAGTACCGCTTTTGTAAACTGGTTTTCAATCTCCAGATCTTCACAAGCCATCATTGTAGACATTCCCTGGTTGAATTTGATTCTCATTGCTTCAGGTTTAATTTCAAAAGTACCTCCAAATCCATTACATCCGGCGTGTCCTTCATATCTCATTCCTTCTGTGTTAAGTTTGAAATAAGGATTGTTTTTCGGATTTTTAAGTTTAATGGGCTGTCCGTTAAGCTCAGTTAGCTTCCATGTTTTTCCAGTGATATCAGTGCTTTTTTGAACTGAGGGAGTTTTGCATGAAATAAGGAATGCAAATAAAAATACTGTGGATAAATAGTAAAATAAATTTTTCATAATAATTGAGATTTTGATTAAATGTAATGGAGCTGCCTTATTTTAGTAAGAAGCCATTTTTGTAGATCCTGAGCCTTTAGTGTCACGTTTAGCGTGGAATAACACCATATCTACATTTTTCTTTAAAAAAGTGATGTTTCCTTTAATGTCAGAATATTGATATTCTTCATTAGAGGCCGTATATTCAGGCAGTGCATCGCTTTTTTTCAGATTATACGTTTTTCCGTTCAGATGAACAATGGCCGTATTTTTTGTATTGTTTACAGTGACTTCTATTGTTTCGCCATAGCTGTCGGTGAAAACATTTTTAGATACTTCATCTTTGTTTTCCGGAACAGCTGTAACTGTTTCAGTTTCTTTAGCAGGATGTTTACACGCTGTTGAGGAAAAGAATGCCAGCCCTATAAAGACTGTTGTTACTAATTTTTTCATAGTGATAAGTGATTTTAAAGTGTTGCATGAAATTATGATATTAATATTATATAAAATTACAAATATTATTAATAATTATATGTTAATTTTACATAAATTAATTATATTTTTTTATTTAAAAAACAGTGTGATTTCTTTTAAAGTACTTTCTTTAGGCTTTTGAACGGGAAGAATTAAAGAATAAATCAAAAGGAAATACCCGGATTTTCAGACCTGATTTAAGAATAAAAACATATATTTTTTATCATTTCTCTGTGTTGTTTTAGCGTGGTGCAAAAGTATTAAAAATTACAACATGCTGATACATAGATTGAAGTGATTTAAATCATACCGGGATGAGATATTTGAATTCAATTTAAACTATATTTTCAATAAAACATTTCTATCAAAGAGATGGTAAAGCAATAATGGTTAATCATTTTATCTGAAGAATAAGAAAATAATTATAAAATCCCATGATTCCTTTATTCAGCTTATTTAAAGGAGCGTTAAATTTTGTTAATCTGCTATGAGGATATACATTTCTAAATGTACATTTGCGACTTCAAAATGAGAAACCTTATAATATATTTTTTGACCGGCCTTTTCCTACTTTTTGTAGTAGAAAGCCGTCTGAATGTCAAAACACTTCGGAATGACTATTCCGGACACGTTTCTCATCATATGCCCAAAAGAGCCAACCGCCTGAACCAGACTTACGAAAAGCTTACCGTTCAGCAGATGGCAGACAGCGTAGACAATTCCACATTAGAACTTTATGAAGATGATTTTCATCTCTCTGACACTTTTCAGGCCATTGTTGTTCTTGCCGGAGTTTTTAACCTCGTTTACATTTTTGGATTAAGGTCCTTTAAAAGCAAAAAACCTGATATTCATGGTTTTATTTCGCTGTTTTCCCATGTAAAAAAATTCATTCTGATCCGTTCTATCAGAATTTAAAAATTTATTTCTTTTTAATTTGTTTTCTGTTCTTATTACGGACAGGAGACAGACTGCGTTGTGTATGCCGGTAATCATCACACCGTAGAAACCCCTATTACCTTTTTATTTCCATTCAAAACATTAACGAATTTATATAACTCTAGAATTATGATGAAAAGAGTTGCCTCAGGCATTGCGCTTTGTACCCTTTTGTTGGCAGTAAGCTGCGGTCACAAAAAGGAAGAAAAGGAAGAAGCTGCAGTTTATCCAGTTACCAGTCCTGTAAGAATGGATACCGTGATCAATAAAGAATATGTAGCCCAGATCCAATCCGTAAAAAACATTGAAATCCGCGCACAGGAAAAAGGATTTCTCGAAAAAATTTATGTAGATGAGGGACAGTATGTACAGGCCGGCCAGACCCTGTTCAGAATTATGCCTCAGCTATACCAGGCAGAGCTGTTAAAAGCGAAAGCAGAAGTAGAGCAGGCCTCTATTGAACTTAAAAATGCAAGTACGCTGGCCAATAACAATATTGTTTCCAAGAATGAAAGGGCAATGGCTAAAGCTAAGCTGGATGCAGCGAATGCTGAAATGAAATTAGCTCAGATTCACTTATCATTTACCGATATTAAAGCTCCGTTTTCAGGGGTGATTAACAGAATTCCTTTAAAACTGGGGAGTCTTGTAGATGAAGGAGATTTGTTAACTTCTTTATCAGACAATACAAGTGTTTACAGTTACTTCAATGTTTCAGAACCAGAATATCTGAGCTATCAGACGCATGCGGCTGATAGAGGAAGTAACCAGGTATCATTAATTATGGCCAATGGAGAAACACTGCCTCAAAAAGGAGAGATTCAGACTATTGAGGGTGAATTTGACAACGAAACCGGAAATATTGCCTTCAGAGCAAAATTCCCGAATCCGGATAAACTCCTGAGAAACGGAGAAACAGGGAAGGTACAGATGACGCTTCCGGTACATAATGCATTAATTATCCCACAGAAAGCAACCTATGAAATCCAGGATCAGAAATATGTATTTGTGATCGATAAAAACGGAACTGCGAAATCCAGAAACATAAAAGTAGCTTATGAATTGCCAGATCTTTATGTAGTGGGTTCAGGGCTTTCGGTAGGAGACAAAATATTATTGGAAGGCGTACAGAAAGTAAAAGACGATCAAAAGATAAAAATAAAATTCCAGGATCCTAAAAAAGTTCTTCAGTCATTGAAATTAAAAGCAGAGTAGTTTACGCCTAATAAAAAAACAGTATGTTTAAGAAATTCATCCGCAGACCTGTTCTGTCTATCGTAATCTCTTTGATTATCGTATTTATGGGAATTTTGTCATTGGTAAAACTTCCGGTGACCCAGTTCCCTTCTATTTCTCCGCCTAAAGTAAATATTACGGCAGAATATCCCGGAGCCAACAACGAATTATTGATCAAATCCGTGGTTATTCCCCTCGAAAGAGGATTGAATGGAGTACCGGGTATGAAATATATGACCTCCGATGCCGGAAATGACGGGGAAGCTTCCATTCAGGTGGTATTCGATCTTGGAACGGATCCCAATGTTGCTGCAGTAAATGTTCAGAACCGTGTATCCTCGGTGGTGAATAAACTTCCGCCGCTGGTAGTACGTGAAGGGGTAAAAATTACCCGTGAAGAACCCAATATGCTAATGTACATCAACCTGTACAGTGACGATCCAAAAGCTGACCAGAAATTCCTGTTCAATTATGCCGATATCAACGTAATGTCCGAATTGAGAAGGGTAAGCGGAGTAGGATTCGCCGATATTCTCGGAACCCGTGAATATGCCATGCGTATCTGGTTGAAACCAGACAGGCTTACCGCTTATAATATCTCGGCAGACGAAGTAATGGAAGCCCTGAATCAGCAGAGTCTTGAAGCTTCTCCGGGAAAAACAGGAGAAAGTTCCGGTAAACGCTCACAATCATTTGAGTACATCCTGAAATATCCGGGACGTTTTAATAATGAAAAAGACTACGGAAATATCATCTTGAAAGCAAAATCAGCCGGAGAATTTGTAAGGCTGAAAGATGTTGCTGATATTGAATTCGGAAGTTCAATGTATGATATCTATTCCACATTGAACGGAAAACCTTCAGCAGCGATTACTGTAAAGCAGTCATACGGTTCCAATGCAAGTGACGTTATCAAAAATGTGAAAACTTTAATGGCAGACCTTGAGAAAAATACGTTCCCGAAAGGTATGCATTATGATATCAGTTATGACGTTTCCAGATTCTTGGATGCTTCCATGGAAAAAGTAATTCATACTTTATTTGAAGCCTTTATCCTTGTGGCTATCGTTGTATTCCTGTTCCTTGGGGATTGGCGTTCAACGTTAATTCCTGCTTTGGCGGTTCCGGTTTCATTGGTAGGAACATTTGCTGTAATGTCTGCATTCGGAATTACTCTGAATATGATCTCGCTCTTTGCCCTGGTAATGGCAATCGGGGTTGTAGTAGATGATGCAATTGTAGTGATTGAAGCGGTTCACGCCAAAATGGAGGAAAAACATCTTTCCCCTTTGAAAGCCACAGAAGAAGCAATGCATGAGATTAGTGGAGCCATTATTGCGATTACGCTGGTAATGGCATCCGTATTCATTCCGATCGCCTTTATGTCTGGTCCGGTAGGAGTGTTTTACCGTCAGTTCTCTATTACAATGGCTTCAGCAATTATCCTTTCCGGAGTGGTCGCATTAACGCTGACACCAGCACTTTGCGCCCTGATCCTGAAAAATAACCACGGAAAAGCCAAGAAGAGAACACCTGTTACTATTTTCCTGGATAAATTCAATAATCTGTTTACAAAAGGAGCCGGGAAATACGAAAAATTACTGAACAAAACAGTAACGAAAAAAGCATTTACCCTTCCGTTATTGCTGGCATTTTGCGCCTGTACCTTCTTCCTGAGTAATTCCCTTCCTTCCGGATTTATTCCTGCAGAAGACCAGGGAATGATTTATGCGATTATCCAGACGCCGCCGGGATCTACACTGGAAAGAACCAATCAGATTGCAAAAGAACTGCTTCGGGAATCTGAAGATATTGACGGGGTGCAGTCTGTTTCCTCACTGGCAGGATATGAAATTCTGACAGAAGGTACCGGGTCCAACTCAGGAACCTGTCTGATCAACCTCAAAAGCTGGGAGGAACGTAAAGAATCTGCCGCTGAAATTATTGAAAAGCTAGAAGAGAAGGCCAAAAATATTCCGGGAGCCAATATTGAATTCTTCCAGCCGCCTTCCATTCCGGGATATGGTGCCGCAGGAGGTTTTGAACTTCGTTTGCTGGATAAAGCCGGAAGCGGTGATTACCATAAGATGGAACAGGTGAGCAACGACTTCGTAAAAGAATTAAAGAAACGTCCCGAACTGGGATCTGCATTTACCTTCTATTCTGCGAGTTTCCCACAATATATGCTTAAAGTGGATAATGATCTTGCCGAACAGAAAGGCGTTACCATTGATAATGCGATGGGTAACCTGTCTACTCTCATCGGATCAAATTACGAGACCAGTTTCATTCGCTTTGACCGTCCTTACAAGGTAATCGTACAGGCTGGGCCACAATACCGGGCACTTCCGACTGACCTTCTGAAGCTGTATGTGAAAAATGATAAAGAACAGATGGTTCCGTATTCCGATTTTATGAAACTTGAAAAAGTATATGGACTTTCTGAGATTACAAGACATAATATGTATAACTCTGCAGAAGTGAGTGGAACTCCGGCGCCGGGATACAGCAGCGGACAGGCCATCAAAGCCATTCAGGAAGTCGCTGATAAAACGCTTCCTAGAGGCTTCGGGATTGACTGGGCTGGTATTTCTAAAGACGAGGTGAGCAGAGGAAATGAAGCCGTATTCATCTTCCTGGTATGTTTAGGATTTGTTTATCTCATCCTTTCAGCACAATATGAAAGTTTTATCCTTCCGCTTCCGGTAATTCTATCACTTCCTACCGGTATTTTTGGGGCATTTTTATGTCTGAAATTATTAGGGTTGGAAAATAATATCTACGCGCAGGTTGCAATGGTCATGCTGATTGGGCTGCTGGGTAAAAATGCAGTACTGATCGTGGAATTTGCGGTTCAGAAGAAAGCTGAAGAAGGAATTCCTGTAGTGAAGGCAGCCATTGAAGGAGCAGCCATCCGTTTCCGTCCTATTCTGATGACTTCATTTGCCTTTATAGCCGGGCTTATTCCGCTGGTAATGGCTACAGGTCCGGGAGCCGTAGGAAACAGAACGATTGGTACCGCTGCAGCGGGAGGTATGCTTATAGGAACTGTTTTCGGGCTGATGATCATTCCGGGACTGTATTATATCTTCGGAACTATTGCAGAGAAATCAAGACTGGCCAGATATGAAGAAGAAAACCCATTAACAGAACAAACCGAACCTTACGAACACGATGGAAAATTTGAAGATTAAAAATATATTCGCTGCGGCAGTGATAGCGCTTGTATTAACAGCCTGTAAAGCTCCGATGGCAACCGTTATAAAAGATGAAGTAAAAGAAAATCTTCCTCAGAATTTCAATCAGGAAGAGCAGCAGGATGCCAATAACAACAGTGGAACAACTCCCTGGAGACAGTTTTTTACAGATCCTAATCTGGTCAGCCTAATTGAAACCGCTTTAAAAAATAATCAGGAACTGCTGATTACGCTTCAGGAAATTGAAATTGCTAAAAGTGGTGTTTTAGCTAAAAAAGGAAGGCTGAGCCCTACTGTTTCAGCAGGAATAGGAGCGGGGCTTAAAAAGGCGGGACGTTACACCAGTGAAGGAGCCGGAGATGCTACTACAGAAATAGAACCCGGAAAAGAAATGCCGGATCCGCTGGGAAATTTCGAAGGAGGTCTGATGGCCAACTGGGAAATCGATATCTGGAAAAAACTCAGAACCGAAAAAGAAGCTGCAGTAGCTCACTATCTTTCTACAGTTGAAGGCAAGAACTTTGTATTGTCCAATCTTATTGAAGAAGTAGCGGATAATTATTATGAATTACTGGCTCTTGATAATCAGTTGGATATTATTCAGCAGTATATCAAGCTTCAGCAAAGAGCACTGGAAATTTCTAAGATTCAGAAAGAAGCGGCCGCAGCAACAGAACTGGCTGTGAAAAAATTTGAGGCTGAACTGGCAAAGTCGAAAGCTTCGGAATACACCATCCGTCAGCAGATTACAGAAAAAGAAAACCAGATTAATGCACTTTTGGGTAGATATCCGCAGCCTATTGTAAGAACAAAGGAAAGTTTTATGGCTACCATTCCGCAAACGGTTTATACCGGAATTCCGTCTCAGTTATTGTCTAACCGTCCTGATATTAAACAGGCAGAACTGGAGCTGAAAGCCGCAAAACTGGATGTAGAAGCCGCAAGAAAAGAATTTTATCCGTCCTTGGAAATTTCAGCAACCTTAGGACTGGAAGCTTTTAAACCTTCCTATCTGGTTAAAATGCCGGAATCCATTGCCTATAATTTAGCCGGAGAACTGGCCGGTCCGCTGATTAATAAAAGTGCCATCAAGGCCAATTTCCAGACTGCGGATGCCAAACAGATACAGTCTCTTTATGAATACGATAAAACTATTCTGAATGCTTATCTGGATGTAGCCAACATGATGTCTAAAATTAAAAATATAGACCAGTATTATCAGCTGAAATCCCAGGAAACCAAAGCGCTGGATCAGTCTATTGATATTGCCAACCAGTTGTTCCGAAATTCAAGAGCAGATTATCTGGAAGTACTTTTAAACCAAAGAGATGCTCTGGATGCAAAAATGGAACTGATTGAAGCTAAACAAAAACAGCTGAGCACCGTTGTAGACATCTATAAAAGTCTTGGAGGAGGCTGGAAATAAAAATATCATAATTCTCAATAAAAACAGTTAATGTTTTGATGCTGGCCCCTTCGGGGGCTGGTTTTTTTTTATTATAATGAATTAAATAGTTGATTCTTAAAATGATTCCGGAGAATTTGTTTACTATATTTGTGATACTGTCACCACACCAAATCTCTTCGTTATGAAAAATATTCTTTTGGCTGTTCTTGGTATCATGATTATTCTGATTGCCATATTGCTGATTAAAACCTATACGTATCCCTTTAAAAAGAACAAAGCAGGTGTCTCTGAAGGATGGAAGCCTGTAAAAAATGATTCTGCGGTGATGCGTTTGTCAGGTGGAATCAAAATTCCTACCGTTTCTACGGGAAGTATGGGTGTTTTTAACTATACACCTTTTGATCAGTTGAAAGAATATCTGAGAAATTCCTACCCATTAGTGTATCAGAATACTGAAAATTACGAGATCAATAACTATGCGCTGGTTTTTAAGCTGAAAGGAAGTACTTCCGGGCTTGAACCTGTTTTATTTCTTTCCCATATGGATGTAGTACCTCCCGGTGATGCTGATATAAAAAGTAAGGAACAGAATGTTTTCAGACCGGATGATAAACCCCTTTCCGCTGTATCTAAAGTCGCTGAAGACTGGGATTTTGAACCGTTTTCAGGAGCGGTTGCCCACGGAAGAATTTATGGAAGAGGAGCAATAGATATGAAAGGAATGCTTTTTTCTTTAATGGAATCCATGAACAACATGATTAAAAGCGGACAGGTTCCCAAACGGGATATTTACCTTGCTTTTGGTTTTGATGAAGAAGTAGGAGGGCAAAAAGGAGCAGTACAGATTGCAGAACATTTCAGAAAAGCAGGATTGAAGTTTGAAGCGGTTTACGATGAAGGAGGCCTGATTATGGAAAAAGGAAATGTCGCCGGAATAGATTCAGATGTAGCAGCGGTCGGATGTGCTGAAAAAGGCTTCTTATCTGCAAAAATCAAAGTAAAAGGACTTGGAGGACATTCTTCTATGCCACCAATGGAAAGTGCTATCGGAAAAGCGGCAGTGATCATGCAGCGTCTTGAGGATCATCAGATGAAACCAGTAATTACTCCCCTGATTAAGAATTTTTTTGATAATATTGGTGGTGCTATGCCTTTTACCAGCAGACTTGCTATTGCTAATCAGTGGCTTTTGAAGCCGTTGCTTCTGTCACAGCTCACCAAAAATAATACAACAAATGCATTGGTACGGACCACAACTGCTCTCACGATGATGAAAGGCAGTGACGGAGCTAATGTTCTTTCTCCGGAAGTGGAATTTGTAGTCAATTTCAGGCTTATTCCCGGGAATTCAGTAAAAGAGGTTCGCGAGCATATTGCCAAAGCAACAGAAGGATTCGATGTTGAGGTAGAAGACATTGATAATACAAGAGAAGCTTCTGCGGTTTCACCAACAGATACCAAAGCCTACAAAATGATAGAAGCCGGAGTAAATGAGATCTATCCTGGAACCATTGTCACGCCTTACCTTACCATGGCCGCCACAGATGCTTATAAATACCAGATTGTAAGCAAAAATATTTATAGATTTATGCCTATCAAGATCAACCGTTCAGAGCAGCAGAGTATTCATAGTACTAATGAATATATCAGCATTGAAAACTATCTTAAGATGATTCATTACTTTGAATATATCATGAAAAACTACGATCAATAAGCAGATAACGTTAAAAGATAATACCTGATTGGTGCCGCAAAATATACAAAGATACCAGGTCTCCTGTGTCTTTCATTTTTCAGTCTATTATCTATCCGTCTCTTATGTATTTGTCCGTTATCTATTAATCTCAATCCTTTTCAATAAAAAAATATATTACGTCAAGTTCTGTCGCATTACTGCAATAGCTTTGCTTTATCAAAATTACAGAGCTATGGAATTGCCGTTTTATTTAAGTTTTAATGAGTTTGAAAGCCATTATTATGACAACCTTGAAAAATGGTTTGAAGAATATCATAATACCAGTGAAACCGACTACCTGCAGGCATTGGCAGACATGTACAGTCCCTATTTGTATTATAGTTTTACAGATGACAGAATTATGGCAGATGCTTCTATGGAGATTAAAGATTGTTTTTTTCCTTACTACGACAAAATAGGTCTTTCTTTCTGTACCCCTTGTGAAAACGGGAAAACGCCTAAGCCAATCAAAGGAATGAACCATATATTTGAATGGAAAACAATTACCATGATGGAGTATGCACAGCATGTTCTGGATAAAATCAACAGGTATATTTCAAAAAACAAAAACTCTATTGAAACAGGCAGTATTCATGATTATATCAATGATCGTGGCATTATTACATCCAGAGAAGGAGCCGGATATTGTGTTAACTACACCAGGCATCAGACGGCAGTTCCTTTCCTGAAAGCTTATCTTCCCCATTACGGGCAGACCGTGAATATCGCAGTGTACAGGGATTTTATTTTTTCCGCAGCTCAAATTGCAGAATATATTGACAGTAAGCTCAGCTCAGTACAGGCTTTTGAACATACTATATATGCAAAACTGAAATCAGAGGCAAAATTCAGAGTTCAGATGAGTCATCAGTTTCTGACGATCTGCAATTAATCATCCGCACCAACATTCATATCTAAATTATATTTTGCCGGAGAGCGTTAAAGCGTTTTCCAGATTAAAATCCCGATCACTTGATTGGGATTTTATTGTTTTTTATAAGGCAGATTCCAGATAAGGTCAGCAGACAGATAATGAACACCGCCTTTTTTTATACTTCGGCTGTCTCTGATGAGATCATCCATATACCCAATATCTACGGTGAAAGGAGAATGGGGAATATTAAACATATAATAAGCCGCAATACGCATTTCTCTATATCCGAAAGGAGTCCAGCCATGATCCGGATTATTCAGGTAGCTTGCAGAAAAAAGCCCTTCCGCACTTAACGCCAGTTTTTGATTGTTTTTAGAAGATAAACTGTAGGTAAGCTGGCTTTTGATACGGGTTCTTAGCTGAAAATTTTCTTCAGCTTTATTAAAATCAGCATCAAAAAACTTTCTGAACTCCTGGCGTACTGTATTTTTTAGTTTCCATCTTTTTCCAAAGTTAAAAGTATAAGCGTATCGTCCATAGATTCTGAATTCCTGTTCTGTCCCTTCTTTTTCATAAGGAGAATGACTTTCATATTTGGGCTGGCGTCGGTAGCTTATGGCATAGCTGTACTGCTGGTGAGTAGCAAACGAATGATAAACCTCATGATTTAAAACCATGATCGCCTGCTTTGAAAACAGATTATCATTGTCGGGACTGCTCTTTCGCCCTAATGCAATATAGCTTAAAGACTGCTTCTTTCCCAAAGAATCCAGCTGGCGCTTAACCCCGAAAGCCGACCAGAATGCTGTATTGGCATCTCCCAGACCCGGTGGACTGATCTGTGCTTTTACAAAACTGCCTGTACAGCCCAATAAAAATAACCCTGCGAAAATTTTTTTAATGCTAAACGTCATGATAACTTCTTCAATGTTAATATGTATGCTAGGCCAAAAGATATAAACGGAATATCCGGACTTAACAAATTTAAACAGTTAAGAAATTCAATGTTTACTCAAAATCCCTTAATACTGTTTAAAAACATGACAAAATAAGCACATGATTTAGGATAGATTTAGGAATGAAAAGAATAACAGACTAGTGAATCCCGAATTTTTTATGATAACAGTCGATGTAAATACAGTTTTGTAAAAAGATCTTATTACCCAGCATTCCTGTCATCCCGGAAAATTTCATGAGCATGTATTGGGTCTGAGAGAATCCCTCTACGTAAGTTACCTCTGTTAAAGGAATTTCTTTGTTTTTAAAACGGATGGCATTGTTGCTCTTTGCGGTATAGGAAGTCAGAATATTAGGCCTCGATTGAGCTTTTTCTATAATAATTTTTGATTGAGGTGATTTTAAATCAGTCCATTGCTCTTTGTTGGTCAGTAGTTCATAAGCGCTTGTTCCCGAATCATAAAGGAATTTTTCTTCCTTTCCTCTTAAAATACCGCGGATAATAATTTTTCTCTTCTTAAATGTAAAATCAATAAGGCTGTTTTGAAACTCCGCAGGTTCTTCAGACAGATTAAAAATGATGAAGTTTTCCTTAAAATTGATAATGCTTTTCCTGTCTTCAAGAATATCGGCTCCAAGCGTACCGATGATCTTCCCGGATTCTTTTCCCATCTCAGAAATTTTGAATTTATCGGATGAGATTTTAGTTTTTCCGATGTAGAAGGTTGATGAAGCATGGTTATCATGAACCATAATTCCTTTAATTTGTTTTATGGGTAAATGATAAAATTCTGTATACACGGCACCGGTGTCAAATTGAAGATAATAAATAGCTGTATCTCCCGAGAAACTGACAGGTACAAGTAAAGCGCTTTTATCCTTTTCCTGCCATTTCATCGGAATCTTTCCACTTTCATTTTTTACTGTTAAATAATTTTTTTCCGGAGTGAATTTCTGATTAAAATAAAAATAGCCGCCTAAAAACAGAATTACTGTAATGATTAAAATACCCGACAAAATTCTCGTGATTGCTTTCATGTTGATTTTTGTACAACATTCGGAAATCCGGACCTGTTTTTATCCCAAAGGGATATGACAGTTTTACGACAATTTTATGACTTTTATTGTAAGATGTTGTATTCCAGTATTATGTTGAATAGTTAAAATCTGTTTTTATTAATGGCTAAGACAGATAAAGAATGAATACTATTGGAGTGTTTTTTTTGATAAACGAAGCCACTTCGCTTATTTTTGAAATACCAAGTCATCTCTAAATTTATATCTTTTGAAATATCAGATAATACTCTTTGTCTGATTGCTTTTTTATTCCAGAAGACTTTAAAATCTGCATTTACAATATAAAAACAGAAAAACCTGCTGAAATTCAGCAGGTTTTGTTTGCAGAGAGGAAGGGATTCGAACCCTCGATACAGTTACCCGTATACTACCTTTCCAGGGTAGCTCCTTCAACCACTCGGACACCTCTCTAATTGAGATTGCAAAAATAGAGTATTTTCTGGAATCTGCAAATTATTTGTAAAAATTAGTTGGATATTTCTCCACAAAGGCTTTTAGCGAAATTATCAGCGAATGTTCCAGGATAACTTGGGTTGTCTATCAGGTGCATTGCCTTGGTTATCGCACTTTCTGCAGTAATATCCCTTCCGCTGATCGCTCCGATCCTTGAAAATATATTGCTGTTTTCATATTTTCCGAATGATATTCCCCCTGATATACACTGGCTTACAACCACAATCTCTGTCCCGTTGTTTCTAATAGCCTGAAGCGTTTCCTGCGTCTTTTCACTGCTGAAAATTGTTCCCGAACCGAATACCTGAAGAATTAAAACTTTCATTTTAGGAATCTCTTTGAAATGGCTGAGGTGCATCCCCGGAAAAATTCTCCAGAACAGAATATCCTCAGAAATATGTTCGTCCACATGAAATTGTATTTGAGGGTCACAACGGTAAAGATTCTCTTTGATAATATTCAGATGTACTCCGGATTGCCCAAGGATAGGGTAGTTCGGGCTGGAATATGCATCAAAATATTCAGCGGAATATTTCAGGGTTCTGTTTCCTCTCAATAATTTATATTCAAAATAGATTGCTACTTCCTGAATAACTGCTTCATCATTTTCATAAAGACTGGCATAATAAAGGCTGGTCAGAAGATTTTCCTTTGCATCAGTTCTAAGGTCGCCAATCGGAAGCTGGGAACCCGTCATGATCACAGGTTTTTTAAGTCCTTTCAGCATGAAGCTTAATGCGGAAGCAGTGTATGACATCGTATCTGTTCCGTGAAGGATCAGAAACCCGTCATAATCCTCATAATTCTTATAGATATAATTGGCGATGATTCTCCATTCCTCAGGTCCCATATCTGATGAATCCAGCGGTTTTGCGAAAGGATGTACAAAAACTTCACATTCCATTAATTTCATTTCGGGCATTTTTTCAAAAATGTTTCCAAAATCAAAGGCGCGAAGACTTCCGGTTTCATAATCTTTTTCCATACCGATGGTTCCTCCGGTATAAATGAGCAGGACTTTTCGTTTCATGAATTACTTTTTAGTAAGAATTTGAGCCTCATTCAGGTTCATAGCCCAAAATTACGTTAATTTGCAAAGATTTGAAAATGAATGAAAGCTTATCATGAAATTTTATCAGAATAAGCCGGTCATCGTAAGTGTTATATTGAACTATTGAAAAAATAACGAGATGCAGATGAAAGATTTAACGCAGACTTTTGAATATTTGAAACAATTTTTAACAGAGGAAAGACTCTCAAAAATTGAACATTTTTCCCAGGAAAGTTCAGATTTTGTGCTGCCGGTTGTAGAAGATATCTATCAGTTTAGAAACGCGGCGGCCATCGTACGTTCGGTAGAGGCCTGCGGTTTTCATAAAGTGGTGGCATTACAGGAAGAATACAGCTTTGAACCCAACCTCCGCGTAACAAAAGGGGCAGACACCTGGGTGGAGGTAGAAAAACTTCCCCGAAATATGGAATCTTTTCAGAAAATTAAAGACAGAGGATACAAAATTGTAGTTGTTTCTTTAGAAAATAACGCAAAAATGCTTCCTGAATACGAAATTACAGAACCTATTGCTTTGGTTTTCGGAACCGAAATGGAAGGCGTTTCTCAGGAAATTCTGGAATTTGCAGATGAGACACTGGCCATTCCGATGTATGGTTTTACGAGAAGTTTTAATGTTTCTGTAGCGGCTTCAATCTGTATGTATGAATTGAAACAGAAGCTCATAAAATCTGATATTGATTATAAATTAGATGAAGAAAAGCTGTTAAGAATGAAAATACTTTGGGCCGTCAATTCAATAAGAAGCGGGCAGCAGATCTTCGATAAATATCTCAAAGAACACAATCTTGAGATATAGTATAAGTTATTTTGAGTTGCCCCTTTAAGTTTTAAGAAATCTGCTCAATCCGTGCAATCTGTGGGGACTTCAAAAAAAATAAACTTTTAAGGGATTGATCAATTTTACGTTGGAAAACGCAGTAGAGCAAGGGTTTTAAATTTTATTCTGCTTTAAGGCGCAAGAAAACTAAAGGTTTTTCAGCAAATAATTTTCGTGCTTACTAAATAGGGTTTCCATAGATTCCTCAGATTTCACAGAAAAAGATCTGTGGCCATCTGTGTGATCAGTGGGAGCTGAATAAAAAATATACATAATCTGCAAAGTCTGCGAGAACCGGGAAAATAGAAATTCATGCATCAGGGGCAATATGAAAACTTAAACACTTTCCATATTAAAATAATTCCATGCTGCTACAAATACTCCGGCTGTTTCTGTTCTCAATCTCTGGTTCCCCAATGAAACGGCTTTAACCTTATTTTCGGCTAAAAATGAGATCTCTTTTTCAGAAAAATCACCTTCCGGGCCGATTAAAAAAGTAAGCTGCTCCAATGAAGGAATAGCTTTAAGTTCAGTTCTTTCAAGATTTTCATGGCAATGCGCCACAAAGGTATGTTCCGGATTACTATTTTTTAAGAAATCAGTAAGCTTTATCAGATCATTGATCACAGGGAAATGAAACCTCAGGCTTTGTTTGGAGGCAGCAACAGCCTGTTTTCTGATTTTATCGATATTGATATTCTTACGCTCCGTTTTTTCTGTTACAATAATACTAATCTCTGAAACTCCCATTTCCACAGCTTTCTCCACAAAAAACTCAATTCTGTCTATATTCTTTGTAGGAGCAATAGCAATATGAAGCTTCGGACTGAATCCCGGAAGATTAGTTTTTATCTCGGAAACTTCTATTCCTGCTTTTTTACCTTCAATCAACAGCTGGCCTGAAGCAAGATTTCCTTTCCCATCGGTCACATGAATTTCTTCATCATTCTTCATCCTCAGCACTTTCACAATATGCTGCTGCTCATCATCATTAATGGTTACCGTGTTGTTTTCTATAGATCCGTAAAATAGTTTCATAAAAATGGGTGTTGTTCACAAAGTAAAAAGGCTAATCAGTCCTTTTATAAATCATATTTCGCTGTAGCCGTTGTTCTGAGATCCGTAAATTCTCCTCTTTCAAATTTCAGCTGAGCTACCATAGCAATCATGGCTGCATTGTCTGTAGTATATTCGAATTTTGGAATGTAAATATTCCAGCCCAGTTTTTCTTTGTTGTCTTCCATCGCTTTTCTTAAAGCAGAATTAGCAGATACACCGCCGGCAATGGCAACTTCTTTGATGTTTAAATCGCTGGCCGCTTTTTCAAGCTTGTTCATAAGGATTTCTATGATGGTTTTTTGTACGGATGCACACAGATCATTGAGATTTTCTTTGATAAAATCCGGGTTTTTTCTAACTTCTTTCTGAATGAAATAAAGAACTGAAGTTTTGATACCACTGAACGAATAATCGTACTGCTGCATTTTAGGCTTGTTAAACGTAAAGGCATCAGGATTTCCCTCTTTGGCGAGCCTGTCAATAATAGGTCCGGCAGGGTAATCAAGATCGAAAATTTTTCCGATTTTGTCAAAGGCTTCTCCCGCAGCATCATCGATTGTTTTCCCGATAATTTCCATATTGAAATAATCTTTAACCAGTACAATCATGGTATGTCCGCCGCTTACCGTAAGACACAGAAAGGGGAATTTAGGCGGCATAGGATTTGCATCCTCAATAAAATGGGCTAAAATATGGGCCTGAAGGTGATTTACTTCTATTAATGGTACGTTTAAACTCATTGCCAGAGACTTGGCAAAGGAGGTGCCTACAAGAAGAGATCCCAAAAGTCCGGGGCCGCGTGTAAATCCTATAGCAGAAATGGCATTTTGTTGTATATTTGCTTTAGTAATAGATTTTTCAACAACGGGGATTATATTTTGCTGATGTGCTCGCGATGCCAGTTCGGGAACCACACCACCGTATTCTTTATGGATGGCCTGATTCGCAGCAATGTTCGACAAAATGCAGTTTCCCTTGATGATAGCTGCTGAGGTGTCGTCGCAGGACGATTCAATACCTAAAATTATAGAGTCGCTCATAATAATGGCAAAGTTAGAGAATAATAACGAGAATGAGAATAAAAAATCAGTAGCTGAAAACATAAGTGATCAGGTACAAAAGACTGTTGATAATGTAGAAGGTGCTGTGAAAGAAACAGTTAAAGAGGCGTCTGAACTGGCATCGGATGCTATTCACCATCCGGTAGAAACTGCTGAAGAGTTTGGAAAACAGGCAATGAAAGACGTCACCAGTTATTCCTGGTGGGCGAAACTTCTTCTCATCCTTTTTTGGCTGGGCGTTATTCTTGTAGGTGGTGTTCTTATTGTAATTAATCTCCCTGCAACCAAGCAGTGGGCAGCGGATCAGGCTCTTCAGATTGTTAACAAAGACTTTAAAGCCGATATGTCTACAGAAAGTGTAGACGTTAATTATTTTGGAAATGTAACGATAAAAGGACTGAAGGTTAAAGACTACAAAGGACTGGAATTTATCACAGCAAAAGAGTTCCGTGCTAATTCAGACTGGATGTCTCTTGCTTATAATGCCATCTCGGGAAACAGCAATTCTTTAAGCTTTAACTCTCTCACACTTGTGAACGCAGATGTTAAAGTAATTACCTATAAAGGAGACAGTATTTCGAATTTTATCAGGTTTACAGAATTGTTTGACAGCGGGAAAAAAAGAGATCCGAAGAAACCTCCCTTTCAGTTGAATTCCCGCGTGCAGATCATCGATTCAAAAGTATCAATCATTAATCAAAACTCTCCCGGAGATCCCGGAAAATGGCTTACTGCAACAAAATTTAATCTTAAAGCGCCCAACGTAAAGGTGAACGGACCTAATGTTTCAGCATTGATCAATAATATGTCCTTCGTTACATCAAGATGGGGAAAATCTCATTTTGTAGATACGTTTTCAACCGAACTTTCTTTAACACATCAATTCCTTTCATTAAAAGATCTGACCTTAAATACAAATCACTCACTACTGCAGGGAAATATTAAATTTAATCTTAATAACGGTTCATGGGCGGGTTTTGCAGACCGTGTGCGCTGGGATATGGATATCCACCAGGGAAGCCAGCTTAGCGGATATGATATCAGCTATTTTGTAACCAACTGGGATAATTTCAAACCCTTTAACCTGGCAGGGAAAATGACGGGACCATTAAATAAGTTCCATCTTGAAAACTTCCTGATCAGAAACCCTGATGTGAATATTGCGACCAGTACCATGAAAGTAGACAGGCTGCTGAAAGGAAATTTCTCTATTGAAACCAACGATCTTTCCGCAGACTTTACCTACAAAGATCTTAAAGCAATGATGCCTTCATTCATTGCCAAAAAAATGAAAAATTTTGCCGATGATTTCGGTAAACTGAAATACAACGGTGCTGCAAAAGTAAATCCACAGCAGGTGTATGTATCATCAGGAAACCTGATAACGGGAATCGGGCAGGCAAAGATTTCAAAGTTTTCTCTTACGGACTACAGTACGGCAATGCCTAAATATTCCGGATATGCTGAGGTAAAGGATCTGAATACTTCGGTAATTACAAAAAATAAAACAGTAGGTCTTATTTCCGGTAAATTTGACATTAACGGGCAGAGTTTTGATGTCAATACCATGCGTCTGACTACAAAATCCCAGATCTCCAGTATTGAGATTATGGATAAGGAAATTAATAATCTGTATCTTGACGGACTTTTAGACCATAAAAAATACAACGGACTGATCACGGTAAATGATGAACAGGCCAAAGCAACAATTAAAGGGCTTATTGATTTCAGTACTTCAAAGGTGGCGATGAATGTGAATGCAGATGTCAGCTATCTCAACATGAATTATTTCACCAACAAACCCGGAAACCAGATTGTCAGTGGAAAGGTAGATGGCAAAATGGCCATGTCTTCCATGAATGATCTTACTCTGGATGTTGATGCCAGCGATCTTCATTTCGCAACGGCTACTCAAAAATATGTAATCCCTAAAGCTAAGGCTAAAACGTTCATTGAAGCAGGAGGAAGGGTTATAGAAATTGATGCACCGGGAGCCGCAAGCGGGAAAATCTCCGGAAAATATAACCTGGCAGACCTTGCCGGAATGGTAGAAAACGGAATCGGAAAAATATTGGTGGGACCTCCGCCAAGAAAGCTGTACCGAGGACAAAGCTTTACCATGAATTTCGATGTTCAGCAGGGAGTAATTAATTATTTTCTTCCGGATCTGAAACTGCCACAGGGCGCTGTTGTAGAAGGTGAGTACGACGGAAATTCAAACAACCTGACCCTAAATCTGGATGCCGCTTCTTTAAAATATATCATGACGAAGAAAGAAGAGGTTTCGGATGCTGATAAAGCATTGGCTGCTGCCAATCCAGAATATAAGATCAACGACCGGACCAATATCTCCAGAGACAGTGCCATGATCGATAGTGTTATGGTAAGGATCAATACAGCGAATCTTGATGAACAAGTTTATGCAAGAATTGCAAGGCTGGAATATAATAAAAATGTCATCAAGAATTTTGAACTGAAAGGGAAAAATGAAAACGGAACCGCTTTACATCTTGCAACAACATTCAAGCATGGAAGTCCTGAAGATGAAACGGATGATAATCTTAAAGCATATGCGATCAATGTAGATCAGTCTACCAATGCTGCGGGAGATTATGTTTTTAAATTTGAACCTACAGAAGTGAAGTTCAATGATGTAACATGGGCTATAGATACAAGTCCGGAGCTGGATCACTCTATTACTTACAGAAGGAAGACGGAAGATTTTGATATCCGGAATCTTAGGGTATATTCAGATAAAAGTGCCTTGTTTATTAAAGAGGCACAGTTTAAATCGATAAAGGACTTTTACGTAGATGCGGATATCCATGATTTTGCTATTGAAAAACTTCTTGAAATGAAGTCTGGCGGAAATCCTATGGATATTAAAGGACTTGCCAACGGAAGTGTAAAGATCAGAATGGATAAGAGCACGCTGCAGCCTTTGGTGGACCTTACTGTGGATGATATTATGATGAACGGTAATGATATGGGAGATCTTACCATTTCGGCCACAAACGGGTTCTCACTTAACGTTTATGACATTGATGTAAAGGTTAATTCTGCAGGGATCATCGGAAATAATAATCTGAACCTTACGGGTACCGTAAATAACAATACAGCATCACCAACTATTGATCTTACCGCAGAAATGCGCGATTTTGATCTTGGCTTTACCCAGCAGTTTGTACAGTCTATTTTCGGGAATCTGAGAGGGAAAGCAACGGGAGATCTTAAAATCAGTGGAAAGTTCAGTGATCTGGATTATAGTGGAGATATTGCTCTGAAGGATTTTGGTTTGAAACTCTTATTTACCGGGGTAGATTATTCATTTGATGATACGGTAATCGGTCTTTCAAGAGGACTTGCAATTCTTAACAATATTGAAGTGCATGACGGGAGATCCAATTCTAAAGGAACAATTTCCGGTGCTATCCAGTTTGAAACGCTTTCCTCAATGGGAGTCAACCTGATCATGAGAGCTGATAATCTCTTGATGCTGAATACCACACAAAAGGATTTTGATTTATTCTGGGGAAGGGTTTACGGACAGGGAGATTTGTATGTGGATGGTCCTGTTTCGGGCTTGAATATTTCTACGCCTAACATGAAGGCCCTGAACGGGAGTACTTTCACATTTAATTCCAGCTCAACTTCTAATGTTGAAGAATTTAAAATGCTGAGATTCCTGAAAGAAGGAAAAGACGGATTAATTACTCTGGAAGAAAAGAAAAGAACCGGAGCTAATATGAATATTGACTTCAGTCTTGATGTAGATAAAGGAACCACCGTGAATGTTCTTGTAGGAGATGATGTAGGAAACATTTCTGTAAAAGGGACGGCGGATAGACTTCGTTTCCAGATGGGAAGACAGGGAAATATTGCCATGAATGGTACCTATAAAGTGGATAACGGAACTTTTGTTTCTAAAGCGATTCTGAATAAAACCTTCCAGATAGAAAAGAACAGCAGCATCAGATGGGACGGAGACGCTATGAAACCAGCGTTGGATATTAAAGCCAATTATGTAAGAATGGTTTCCAATGCCGGAGAATATTTAAGTATAGGAAGATTGCAGCCAATCAGTGTACTGCTTCAGGCCAGTATTACCCAAAGCCTTATTAACCCTAAAATAGATCTGGATGTAACAGCCTTGGATGTTTCCAGCCAGGTAAAAGAAACGTTGGCTGCCAAGATGAGCCAGGAGGGGGAAAAAGTACTTCAGTTTGGTTCTGTACTGCTCCTGAGTACCTTTAATGTATCGAATACCGGCGGAGTAGGATTTGATGTGGCAGGTGTTGCAGAGTCTTCGGGGTATAATATGCTTCTTAAGCAGCTGGGGTCGGTTCTGAATACCATGAGTAATGAATTCCAGATTGACCTTAATTATGTAAAAGGAGATCAGAACTCTAATACAGGAGACAGGGCCAATGCCGGAGTAAGCGTAGCGCTTTCACCGAGAGTGAATATTAAAACCGGGCTTGGTATTCCACTGAATAAAACAGAAAGTACCCAGAACAATTATCTGTCCGGTGAGGGCTCTATTGAATACGATATTTCCAAGAAAAATGATGGAAGCCTTATCCTGAGAGGATATTCCAAGCCTACCAACATTGGTATGGTGAGTACTAATGGTTCTGCAAATCAGGCGTATGGCGGGGGTGTTGTATGGAGCAAAAGCTTTAATTCTTTATTTAAAAAGAAGAAAAAAGATAAAAAACCGGCAGAGTCTAAATCGGAAATAAAAACAGATTCTACAAAATCAGGTAGTAAATAATCGTAATATTTTAATGATTTTTATCATCTGTGTTAATTATTGTTAATATTTGATATAATTTTTTTAGTTAAATTATTTTTTATAAATTTGCAAAAAATACATAGATTTTTTAAGAAAATTGTAATTTAACTAATATGAACTATCAACTGGACGAAATAGACAAGAAGATTCTTGATTTCTTAGTAGAGAACACAAGAATGCCTTTTACTGAAATTGCTAAACAGATGGATGTTTCCGCTGGTACAATTCACGTAAGAGTGAAAAAAATGGAAGATGCAGGTATTATTTTGGGATCATCTCTTAACATCGATTATGGTAAGCTGGACTATCACTTTACAGCTTTCATCGGGATTCTTTTGACAAAATCAAACCGTACTCAGGAAGTACTGAAAGAATTGTCAACAATTCCTAACGTAATTGAAGCGAGTGTTATCTCTGGAAAATACAATATTTTCTGTAAAGTAAGAGCAAAAAACACCGATGACGCAAAGAGAATTATCTATCAGATAGATGACATTCAGGATGTAATGAGAACGGAAAGTATGATCTCTATGGAGGAGTACTTGAGTGATAAAAACAGATTGATCAACGCTATTTCTGTTTAATTCAAATTTTAAACGAATAATATATCCAAAGAACTTATGAAATTACTCATAAGTTCTTTATTTTTGTACCTATGGAAGAATACAGCTATTTTGACGAAGATCCGAAGAAAGGATGGGGATTTATTCTGGCGTTTGCAGCCTTGATGCTGTTTACGATTATGGGACTGGGAATTGATGTGGATGAATATCTTCAGCATGAATATCTTCAGATTCCGAGGTGGTATTTCTACGTTATTTTTTCCATAGATGCCCTGATGATGATTGGCCTTATTCTGATGCTGTTCTACAGGAAAATCGGCATTTACATGTTCCCTGCATTGCTTGTGCTGCATTTCTTTATGCATAATTATTATCTGTCTACATTCCTGTATACTGATGTAACCAATCTTTTCCTTTTTACAGGATTTGGAATGCTGGCGATTATCCCGAAGTGGAAGTTTTTCAGGTAAATTGTAGCTACGGCTTATAATAATTGATCGCTTTTTGTTTCAGCGGGTTTTTGCTCCATTCTTCCCATTTTCCGGTATAAGGATCATATCCGCATTTTAGAGGCTTTGAGCTATCTAAACCTTGATCGGTATGAGTTCTTTCCGTATAAGCCCTGCAATCTGTGCAGACATACCTGAATTCACAATCTTTGCAGACTTCAATGTGATCTTTGGTTAGATTCCAGTATTTTTTGAACCCAGGTTGCCGTAAAGCTTCTTCAAGACTGGAATTGTATATATTACCATACACTTCCGGCATTAAAGGACAGTTTTTAATGTTTCCATCAATATCAATCCCTATTTTTTTATGAAGACAGGAGTTGTGATTGATAGCTTCCAGTACTTTAGGAAGATTGGTACTGAAGTATTCCATATCAACTTTTCCACAAGATGATATTTTAAGATATTCTTTGACAAAATGTACCGTAAATCTAAATTCGTCTTTGACTTTAAAAGGTACTTTGGGGCAATTGTGAAAAATAATATTATATATCCTTCCCGTATGGGTATTGAGATTCTGAATGAAAGACTTATTGATTTCTTTATGAAAAGGAGAGTAGATCTCTATACCACATAAAACTGAAGCGCTGAATATACCGTCAATTTTTATTAGATCCTCTATTGTCAATGTTTTTTGACTATAAACTATTAAATGTTTAATACCAAGATTTTCTATAGACGGAAATATTGTTTTCAACAAAGCAATATCCTGTAATTCTATAAATAGTTCCGTTAATAAGCTAGGTTCATAATACTCATGAGAAAGAGATGGAAAATTGTTGTCCCATGAATTTTCTGTAATAAATCCGTATTCTTCCCTTAGTAGAATATCCAAATACTCTTCAATGATTTTTTGTGAATCTTGATCATAATTAGAGAGTAAGTCTTCAATGGAATATATTTTCAATTCCTGTATTACGTCATAAAGTTCCAGTGGGTATAATTCAGAGATTGCTCTTTGAAGGTCTGAAATAAGTATTCTGCTAATGCCTTTTGTAACCAATATATTTGAAAACAGATTGAAATATTTCATAGTAAACGAATTAGTGGTTTTACAGGCCTTTCCCGGACATAAAAATTAGTCTGGTATTTTTTGCACTTCAATACGTACGTTGTATTACTGTCTATTTTTAAAATATTTTTATTTTCAAAAAAGTCTATATGTTTAAATACAAGTGGTAGTTTATGCTGTTCTTTAAATTTTTCTTTCATAGGTAATCAGCAATTTTTTTAAATAATGGGTAATTACAATGATATGCTACATTGGCGAATTGTCCCACAGGATTTACTTCCAGAAAATAATATCGATCTTTACTCTTAATAAAATCAATAGAGCCACAGTTTAGATCTAAAGTCTGCATAAGTTCATGAATTTTATCTTCAAGATGTCGGGGTAATTTATAAGGAATATTTCGGTTAGGCTTCTTATGATTATATTTTCTGAAATCAGTTTTAGTCTGCTCATCATTTTGTGAGAAAATGGCCATCGAAAAACATTCTCCATTTAAATAAAATGTTCTGATCTCAAAATCTTTATCTATTTTTTCCTGGAAAAAAGAGATAAAGAAATCATGTTCTTCTATTTCTTCAATCACGGTTGTATACATGATACCATCCATCCCTTTATAGAGGTTATCTAATATTACACCCCCGGTAATGGCCTTAGTGACAGTTGTATTTAAGAGAACGTTATCCATGTTTTCTGCTAGAAAATAGGGAGGAACATCAAAACCTGTTTTTTGGGCATATTCTAATACCAACAGTTTATTTACATGACTGTTTCTTTGTTTGTTGATATGTTTTTTTGATTCTAAAGTCTGCATTATATAATTTTCCAACCAATACTGAGTTTCATTCATATGAAGATTAATAGGCTCAGTCTTATATTGTAAACGTTTAAATTTAAGTCCTCCTCTTCTGTACCAGACAGCTTTTATATCATCTATAAAAAAACTGTTATTCTGACTTATCAAAAGAATCTTTTTTTTATCAACTTTAATTTCAAAAACTTCATCTTCTTGAATAAAAATAAACTTCTTATTCATGGAAATGAGGTAACGAATCACTTCTATGGTGGTTCTGTCACTATTATCAGAAATTATCAGGATCATTTGCTATTTATTTTTTTCAAGAAAATCTTTTATTATTTTGCCACGGTAAGTAAGTGTCGGAAGGCCTATTTTTTTCCGGTCCCGCTTCACCTGTACCGAATCTTTTATTCCTTTATACCCCATATATACAGCATATGTATCTGGAATACCATGATGCATATTATATCTGTCTACCATAGCAGCATAATCCCGGGGAGGGCACTCACCAGACTTCACATATTCCAGTATTTTGGTTTTAAAATAGGGGTGGTATTCTTCAACGTCTGCCATGTGAAGGAGTATTGTACCCATAGGTATGAAGACTTCTTTGTAATACAAACCAATTTTCTGTTGGGAAGGAAAGCCGTAATTTTCAAAGGTCCATTTCAATAATTCAGCATTTTTTTTATCATTTTCAATACGGTCTGAATTATTTAGGCGCACTTGATCACGTTCATATGCTACAACAAAAGAGTCAATAAGCTGTCTATTCAGGTTTTTTTCCCATTTTGCAACTTTCTGTTCCATATTAAGGCTGTCTATCCCATACTTCTTATACAGCTGAATCAGTTCAGGGTCTTGTTGTCTATATTTCCAATAGGGAGCAATCAAAGGTATGAGTCGGTAAAGACTTTTCTTTCCTCCAAATTTTTTATGATACTTATCGGAAATTTTGATATAGGTTTCATATTCTTCTATGCGCTCCTGATTGAGAGGACGGTATTTTCTGAACAGTTTACGATATAAGTCAGCAGCTTTTTCAGGCTGTTTAGCCGCCCTGTTAATACTGTCAATTTCGTTTACTTTGTGGTAATAAGCAATATAATCCTTGCTTTTACAGCAGTAAAATAATAAGCAGATCATTAAAGAATTTAAAGATAGAAATCTGATATTTTGATGTTGCTTCATATTCAGGATTTTTTACTGATGTTATGAATAAACAGGCTGCCAGAAGATATTCTGGCAACCTTACTTGTAATCGTGTTACTCAGGATTTGGTCCGTCAATATATAAAGTCATTGTTTTAACACCATCCTTATAATAGGCTGTATCGGAACAGTTTGAGCCACATTCTGTTTGTGATGAGGTACGGTCATTTGTTGCTACTCCTCCTTTAATCGCCTGTAAATTTCTAAGTTTCTTGTTTTCTAATGAAGAGAAGCTGCTCTTCATTCCTTGTAGTTTTTTCATAATGTTGATAATTTTTTAATTAAAATTTGTGTTGCCATATAATCCCTGGCATGGGTGCTTATTCTTCTATTGTATCCGGCACTGTACACATGCAGGTAAAATAAAATGAACAATTGCTTCAACGTTGATAGTTTCAAAACTAAAAATAAGTATCTCACTATTTTGTGATTTTTAATGTATTTTGTTTGTAATTTTTACTTGCACAAACCCTTAATTATAGAGCCGTGAGAGGTTTATCCTAATTTGAAAATCGGAGAAAGGGATAAGATAACTGGAAATATTTTAAAGTAAAATATTAAGAAAATTATAGAATGTGCGGAATGTGTTTTTTAATGTACAATACTGCAATAAAATCTTAGAAATAAAAACATATGCAAAATGTGTATGCATATTAAGTTAATCTTGTATTATTTTGCGGAAATGCCCCTTGAAAGAAAGAATCCAGCGCTGTATTTTCATCCAGTCCGAACTTCTTTTTAAGACGGTATTTGGTCATTCTTACACTTTTGGGTTCTACGTTCAGCAGATGGGCGATTTGTTTGGTTTCCATGCCTAGATAGATGTAGGCGCAGTATTTCAGATCTAATGCCGTAAGTTTTTGCAGGGCTTTTTCATTGATGTTTTTAAAGAAATCGGGATGCAGTTCCTGAATTCTGAAAGTCGTCTTTTCAAAATCATTGTCTACGCGGTTTTCTTCTTTTACAACCTGCTGAATATTAATATTACGATCAGACAGTTGGGTTTGAAGCTGCTGAAGAACCTCATTCTTGTGCTGGATATGCAGCTGGCCGGCCAGAACTTCACTTTGAAGTTTCTGTTGTTGAAAGGTAAGCAGTTCCTGTTCTGCCTTTAACCTGGCCTTTTCTTCTTCCTGTAGTTTTACCTGTATTTCGGCTTCATGTTTCTCCGTATTGAGTTTTTTCTCTCTTTCTATGGAGTAGCGCAGTTTGTAATGATAGGAACGGAACATAAAGAATGCCCCTATCAATCCTATGATTCCCAATCCTATATATAAGAACTTTTCTTTTTTCAGACTGTTGGCTTTTTCGTTCAGGGCTTTCAGTTCAGATTCTTTTTTCCGGGACTGGTATTGTGCTTCCAGTCTTTTAGCAGTTTCAACCTGGTTTTCATTATACAGAAGACTGTTGTACTCTGTTAATTTCGACTGATATTCGTAAGCTTTCTGATAGTTCTGCTGTTTCACATACAGTTTGGCCAGATCGGTTACTATGTTGATCATGACGTGGTAGTATATGGGTTTTTGCGTCAAGAGTAATTGTTCAGCCTGGAGAAGATACTGTTCAGCCAGTTCATCGTTCTGATCCTTCATAGCAAGGGCGCTCAATACACCAAATGCTCCCGCCCGGATGTTCTGGTTATAGGTGGTATGCTGGGTAAGATTGAATATTTCTTTGGTATTATTTTGAATTTCCAGCCGGATTTCCAGGGTAATGGTTGGATAGCTTAATTCATAATTGGTAAGATTCAGCAAAGCCAGCGAGTGGGTGTAGTCTGAAACATGCCCAGGAAACTGATGATAAAGGGAAACTGCTTTTTTACACATTTCAATAACAGCTTTTAAATCTTTCAGATCTCCTGTTTTTTCATAGCGGAAAGAATAGCATACGGCCATGGCTGAATACGCAGAGCTCAATATATTTTTATTGCCCGATTTCTGAGCCAGATCTATTGCTTTTCGGGCATATCGGGTGGCGCTTTCTGCATCATTCCATTCAGCGTAAATTCCGTAAAGAAGATAATTCAGTTTGGCATTTAAAAGAATTTCGGAAGGATGCTTTTCTACTTCAGAAAGGGTTTTCTGGATCAGTTTTATTGTATTTTCAGAATCTCCTAAAGTATTATGATAATAGATATTGAGGTAAGCTGCATAGAGAGCGGAGACCGGGTCTTTACTTTTCTGTGCAATAGCATTTGCAGCATCAATGATCTTCGGAACTTTGTGATATTCAGATTGATTGAGCTGTATAACTCCCTGCTGTGACAGAGCTTTTACTTCTTCTGCATCATCATGCTCAGTTTGAGCCAATTTTAATTGCTGGTCGCTTTCATTACGGGAAAGAAAAAAGCAGACGGTTTTTTGAGATACCATCTTAAACAGGGGCTGGGATTAGCTGTTTTTTGGCTTGTTCTGGGAATTATCCTTAGAATATTAATGGCGGTTACCCACATCGGTCTTTTGGGAATATTAGGCTTTATTCCATTAATATTAACTGTTATCGGGATTATTAATGCAGCCAATGAAGTTCAGAAACCTTTACCTCTTATCGGGAAAATGGTTGAAGATAAATTTTAATTCATTGGATAGGCTGTTATGGAAGAATTTAAACATCTGAAAAAAGAAGGATCAGGTTATGTTGTGAAACAGTATATATCATTACAGCATATTATTGTAGTGATGTGGATATTGATTTCCATTCTGGTGATGGTGTACAGCAGTTATCTTAAAACAGGAATTGTATTGCTTCTGTTTTCTTTATTGCTCACAATCATTGCTTTCATCCCGCCCAGAATTCATTTCGATCCCGAATCAAAGCTTCTTACGGTGGTAAATACTGGATTGAAACGGAGACAGTTTACCTATAATCTGGATGAATTTGAAGGATTTGAACTACAGACCATCGGCATGGGAATTATTCCTTTAGGATGTTTTCTGTATGTTAATTTTAAAAATGTATCAGGTTTCAAACGCCCGGTAATCTCACAGTCTTTCAGTAAGAAGACCATGCAGGAAGTGGTGAATGAGTTGGAAGACCTCATAAAAACATAAGATAGCACACCCTATTATAATTGAACTATGAAAAAAACAGCAATCATTGCAGGAGTTTTTATATTTAGCCTTTCTGCTGTATCCTGTGATAAATTAGGTAAAATAAAAGATAAGCTTTCACAGGACAAGACGAAACAGATGAATCCTTTCAGTGTAAATTCCGGGGATGAAAACAGGGATATTATTGCTTTTAATAATAAAGCCGTGAAGATGGATGACGTTCATGCTGAATTTATCAAAAATTTTCAAGATGCCCTTAAACAAATGGATGATTATGTGAAAAATGCGCTTGCCAATCCGCAGTATTCCGGGATGACTCCCCTGTTTACACCCACCATCATGATGGGAGCCGAAAATGAAATGAAAGTTCCGGACGTATTAGGAAAGGATTATCAGGTCCTTGTAGATAAAATGATCAGTACATTTTCCGAATTAAAACTGCGGAAAAAGGAACTGGAATCTTATAAAGATGCCGAAGACTGGAAAGATGATCAAGGAAAGAAAATTTCCGAGCTGCGTGAAAAAGCAGATCAGCTGATCAAAGAAAACCGTAATGCTGCGAATGAATTATTTACCAAACTTGCTCCAAGAGCAGACAAAGCAGAAATAGAAGTTCTTAAAAATCATCCCCTTAAAGATCAGATCCTCCAATCTAAAGAAATAATGGAGCTGAGCCAGAAGATTGTTGATGATTCTTATAATTTTACAGATGCCAATGCTTATAAAAAACTGTTTGCCCAGCAGTATCAGCAAATGGAAAAATTGTATACCCGGAATACAGAAGAGAAAATTCCTTATTCTGAAAAACAGAAAGAAAGAAGTTATCTTGCTTTTAATAACTCGGTGAATGATTTTCTTGGTAAAATGCGGATTGCACAGCGCAGCCTGAATGAGAACAGCGAAAGTCTCAACAGTGATCTTGATGAGCTGGAAAGAGAGGCTGGATACGTTCTTGACCGTTATAACACTTTCGTAGGCTAATTCCCTAAATTGTAAAACTTAATATGATGAAAAAAACATTAGGTATTATTTTAATTATTATTGGATTTTGCCTCACGGTAATCGTGAAAATAGGCCCTTCCAGAGAAACTTCCTGGTTGTTCGGATATGGGGAGCTGCCACCGATACTTCTGGCTGCTGTCATGATCATTCCGGGTTGGATTATATACAATAAGAACAGGTAAACAGAGTAAAATAAGGTAGCTGTAATCATGAAACTGGCTGGTCCTTTACCGGATTATTTAAGCTGATTTTGTAAGATAAAAGTATTTTTGCCTACCATTAAAAAAGAAAAATATGAATTTTGAAGACCTGAAACAACAAATAGAAGATGCTGCGAAAAAAGCATTTCTGGAAGTATATGAAAAACATGGTGCCGAAAAGATCTACAGTTTTGCTTTATATAGCGATGAAGGAGCCATGACGGTCTGCCCGGCAGTCAATACTTTACGGAATTTAAAGGAAGCAGATGAAGATGACTTTCTTTACTACAAATATGAACCCGCTGAATGGGCTTATGAAATGGAAGGAGCGGAGGATGAATTTGATGGAATCTGCACTCGTCTCCGTAATGTGTTGGATCAATATGAAGATGACGAATGGTTTGCTGAATTTCAGAATAAGCTTTATGAAACCTGCATTGAAGTATTGGAAAAGCTCAAAAACGAAGATTTTTTCAAAAAGATTACAGGAGAGGATATTTTTCTGATCTTTACCGTTTCAGATTATGAATTTGAAAAAGAAGACCTCAAAAAAATAATTGCCAGGCTTAATGACAATTCCTATAAAGACGAATATCTGAGCTGGATGGATACCTGGGGAACTTATTAAAATAGTCTCAGTCCTGGACTGGAATTTCTGATTTAGACAGGTTTGAAGATTGGAGAGAGAAGTTATGAAAGTCATCAATAATAAGTCTCACTTTGTTTTATCTTTTTCAAGGTAATTTGATTTTACATAGGCCTTTAACCCTTTAACCAAAAGCAACTTTCAGCCTCCTTCTTTCATCTTCTATGCATTCATAAAATAAAAACTAATACCCATGAAAACATTTTAAAAATATACCCATGAAACTGAACAAAATAATTGTATCTGAGACCTCTTTTAACAGTCCTGAATCCTATGATGTTATTTCTTCCAATATTTCCGTAGTGAATCTTTTAGAAGAAGAGGGCATTGATATAGGAAACATTCATGAAGATGCTGTGACAAGCTATTATGTTGATTATTATCTTTCACAGTACAGAAACGGAAACTTCTCTCAGTTTGTCTGGAACACCGGATGGTCCCCGGAGCTGAATAAGGTCATTAAAAAAGGCCTGGAAAAGATGGGGGCTGAAAAACATCTGGAATTGTTCAACGAACAATGCTCAAAAGTGGAAGACCTGGAAGAAGGTGAGCTTCAGAAGTTTCTGGAAAGTGACTATTTCGGACCCAATAAAACCAGAGATAAACTGAAAAACAGCTCGTTTTATAACCTGGAAGAAGATCTGATCATTTTAAATTCTCAATGGCTGAAAAATCATCCTGATCTGCAGGTACTTCCGATTGAAGAGATGTTTGTTGAACTGGAAAAATTTATAGGAAGAGCAATAGACAGAGAAAATTAACAGAAATAAAAAGCACAAATAACGGCAGTGTTGAAGTACATGAGTACCAATTAAAAAAACACATCAACATAGATAACTAATGTACTCAACATTGAATATTACTTATGAACACATACAAGCACTACAAAAAAGACGGAAACCTTTATATTTTCAAAAATCAGCCTGTATTTATCACTATACTGACGGTTCTGATCTTTGCAGCTGCTGTGATGATATACAGGCTGAATATGCCGTTATTTGCTTTGTTTCTGGCCGCTGTAGGAATACTGATCATTGTTAATTTCTTTACCAAAAAATTTATTATTGATCCGGAAAGACAGACTATTACGGGACGGCACACCATCTTTGTTCCGGCAAAAACCTATTCCTTTAAAGATTTTACCAATTTCGAAGTATTTATTACCCGGTATATGGGCTTTATTACAACCAATGTCATCCTGTCTATCCATTTTGAAGCAGATGGTAAAGATCAAAGGCTGACCATCGGACAATCCGTTACTCAAAAAGGAATTCAGAAAATGGTGAATGAAACGGAAGATATTATGGGAATAAATAAAAGCAGCAGATGAATGCAGCAGACCGCTATAAATTCACAGAGTTCGGGAATGAAATAAGTTTTATGCCCAATTATAATTTCCTTAAAACGCTGGTCTGGTGGCTGGGATTGGGAATAATTGCTCTCCCGGTGATCATTTATTTTATGGATAAAATGTCCGCAGACCAATTCAGAACCGCCCTGATCATATGGGGCATCTATATGATTTATTTTCTCTTTGATCTGTTCTTCCGAATCCCGGTGAAGTATATTTTTAACAAATCGGAGAAGCGTATTTACCGAAAGCTGCTTTTCACCAAAAAGATCATGAGTTTTGATGAGATGACCTATTTCATCAACGAAAATAACGGCGGATATTTTTATGCGATCGGGAAAAAAAGAAACCAGTTTGTAAAAAGCTACAGGATCAGTAATTATTTTTCCAATTCCAAAATTTCAGAAAAGAGAGAGGAAGAATATATCAGGGAGGTATTATGTCCTGTGCTGGAAGCTGTGGGAATTTCTTTCGGTCAAAGGTAAACTTTGAAAAAACAATACAATGAAAACAGAGCTCGGGCTGTTCCTTCGGAACAGCCCGAGCCGTTTATTTAATGATCAAAAAAATCTTAGTTCGCTAAAATTCTTTTTACTGCTTCTTTTACTGCAGCAGAATCAATCTTATATTTCTTCATCAGTTCAGCAGGGGTAGCGGATTCTCCGAAAGTATCATTTACTGCCACAAATTCCTGTCTTGTAGGTCTTCTTCTTGCAAGCATTCCCGCAACAGATTCACCTAAACCGCCAAGATAGTTGTGCTCCTCAGCTGTTACGATTTTTCCTGTTTTTTCAACAGATTTTAAGATGATTTCTTCATCAAGAGGCTTAATGGTGTGGATATTGATCACTTCACAGGAAATACCTTCTTTTTCAAGCTCATCAGCGGCTACAAGAGATTCCCATACCAGGTGTCCTGTCGCAACAATCGTTACATCAGTACCTTCCTGAAGCATGATTCCTTTACCGATTTCGAAAGGCATATCTTCCGGAATAAATACAGGAACAGTTGGTCTTCCGAACCTTAAATATACAGGACCTTCATGCTCAGCAATAGCAATTGTAGCTGCTTTGGTCTGGTTGTAGTCACATGGGTTGATTACCGTCATCCCCGGAAGCATTTTCATCATACCGATGTCTTCCAGAACCTGGTGCGTAGCTCCATCTTCACCCAGAGTAAGACCTGCGTGAGAAGCACAGATTTTTACATTTTTCCCTGAATAAGCGATAGACTGACGAATCTGGTCATATACCCTTGAAGTAGAGAAGTTCGCAAAAGTTCCCGTGAAAGGAATTTTTCCTGTGATGCTTAAACCGGCAGCAAGACCCATCATGTTCGCTTCAGCAATACCTACCTGGAAGAATCTCTCAGGAGCCTTCTCAATGAATTTCTCCATTTTTAAAGAACCGATAAGGTCTGCACAAAGGGCTACTACATTAGGGTTTTTATCTGCAAGTTCCGCTAATCCGGCTCCGAATCCTGAACGTGTATCTTTTTTTTCTGTATATGTAAATTTCATTTTTATTTTTTTTATCGGGATTTAAGAATTAGTAATCAGCAGGAGCTTCTAAATACAATTGTTTGAATGCAGTATCCAATTGCTCATCATTAGGAGCTTTTCCGTGCCATGCATGAGTTCCCATCATATAATCTACTCCGTAACCCATTTCCGTGTGAAGGATGATCGCTACAGGCTTTCCTTTCCCTGTTTCTGTTTTGGCCTTTTCAAGAATCGCGATAACGGCTTCAAGATCGTTTCCGTTTTTCTCTTCAAGAACAATCCATCCGAAAGCTTCAAGCTTAGCATGAAGATTTCCAAGGCTTAATACATCATCAGTATCCCCGTCAATCTGACGGCCGTTGTAATCGATAGTAGAAATGATATTATCCACTTTTTTAGCAGCAGCATACATCAGAGCTTCCCAGATCTGACCTTCCTGAAGTTCTCCGTCCCCGTGAAGAGAATAAACAAGAGACTGGTCTCCGTCTAATTTTTTTCCCTCAGCTACACCAAGTGCTACAGAAAGTCCCTGTCCAAGAGAACCGGAAGCGATTCTGATACCAGGAAGCCCTTCATGAGTAGTAGGGTGCCCCTGTAATCTTGAATCCAGCTTTCTGAAGGTTCTCAGCTCATCTACCGGAAAGAATCCGAATCTTGCTAAAGTGGAGTAGAAAACCGGAGAAATGTGTCCGTTTGACAAATAAAAATGATCTTCATTTTTGCCCTCCATGGTGAAAGGAAGTTTATAGTTCATTACCTTCCCGTAAAGCGCTGTGAAGTATTCCGTACAACCTAAACTTCCGCCCGGGTGTCCTGAATTTACAGCGTGAACCATTCTTAAAATGTCTCTTCTGATCTGCGTAGTAAGAGATTTTAGCTCTTCAATACTTTTACTCATTATATCTGATTTATTTGCACGCGAATTTACGATTTTTTAATGGCTTACGGAAATGTAAAAATCCGGACCTAAGATCCGGATTTTGAATTATTTAATATTTCCTGCTTTTAACAGCCTTCATTAACATAAACTGTAATTTCTGTAACAATGTTGTTCACAAATTTAAAGGTAAGCTCTGTTCCTGCATCATAATCCTCAAGATTAAAATAACCTGTATCTTTCAGACGTTTTCCGTTATCATCCCAGGCCGGACGGACGCTGAATGTAGGATAATTTCTGTAAGTATTGATCAGTTCGTCTCTGGTACTTCCAACTCCCATTCCGCTTTTGGTTTTAAATTTTTTGCTGGTGGTTGTTATTCCGGTAATGGTAACAGCATTGGGTCTGGCTTCTCCTCCGTAACCCTGAAAAACATCAATATTAATCAGTTCACCATTATATTTTACAGTGTTTTTTACATCTCCTGTTGAAAGTTTTATTGATGTGCCGGCTATTTTTTCAGCTTCACTTTTGTCCATAAAGATTTTGAATGGCCCGATTCTTAAAGTAGAAACTTCGAAATTTTCCTGTGCATTCACAAAACCAAAAGTGATGACCAGTACAAGAAATGAGATCATTTTTTTCATAAGTGTAATTCCTGTTTTGATGTTTAATAATTTGCCTCCAAAGATACTCAAAATGGACAAATTTATGAATGGTTGAATAATTTATTATGATGGATAAGGTGTAAATATGATTAAAAAAATAAGAGGATCTTTAAAATAAGAACTGGAATTATATTTTTTTGATTAATATTTTACATGATATTAATTGTAATTAAGAATTTTTATTTAATGGAAGTGTTAAATTGATTATTAATGTTAATTGATGTTAATTTTGGTTTTTTTTAAATATGGAAATTGCTTAATTTTGTTTAATTAATAATTGTTTCAGGGTTAAATTGTTAATTTTTTAAACAAGGTTTTGTTATTCCTGTTTTTGTTTCCTGAATTATACATTGTAAAAATCAAAAATCACCATAATATGAAAATTAAAAAGCTATTTTATGTAGGGATATTTATGATATCCATTTCTTTGGGAAAGGCCCAGGATTTTTTTGCTGCAATCAGTGAAAAAACCATTAGAGCAGATCCTAAAAACAGAACGATACAGCCCGAAAAGTTTCTTACTTACAAACTGGATATGGCCGGAATGAGAAACTATTTTAATTCAGTTCCAGAGCTGAGTGATAATGATCTTAAAAATAAGGCTCCAATCATTGTTTTACCTATGCCTGACGGAACAAAAGCGAAATTTAAAATCTGGAAGTCTTCAGTAATGGCTCCGGAATTAGCCCAAAAGTTTCCTCAGTTAATTACGCTAACAGGGCAGGGGGTTGATGATCAATATGCAACCATAAAACTGGATATTACAGAGTTTGGATTTCATGCTCAGATAAAATCAGTAGCCACAGGCGATACGTATATTGACCCTTATGCAAGAAATGATGTCAATAATTATATCGTTTACAAAAAAGGGGATTTAATTGATAAAAACCCAAAGGTGTGTGAAACGAAAGATGAAAACTTTCAACGGGAAAAAAAAAGCGGACAAAAAACCGTAACACCAAGCGTAGGTACTCAAATTAGAATTTTCCGTCTTGCTATAGCTTGTACCGGAGAGTATGCACGGGCTGCTACAGGATCAAATTCTCCTACTGTTGCTCAAACCTTATCAGCCATTGTAACCACTGTAAACAGGGTAAATGGAGTATATGAGCAGGAAGTCGCTGTTAGATTGGTTTTAATTGCTAATGAAACCAGTATTATCTTTACAGATCCGGCTACAGATCCTTTTAACGGAAATAATAATGCATATACATTAATTGACGAAAGTCAGGAGCAAATTAATGCCATCATAGGAGCGGCTAATTATGACATAGGCCACACCTTTAGTACAGGAGGTGGCGGTTTAGCCGGCTCAGGCATATGTTATGCTGATTACAAAGCAAGTGGAATTACCGGCTCTTCTAATCCTGTTGGTGATCCTTATGATATAGATTATGTGTGTCACGAGGTAGGGCATCAATTTGCCGGCCCCCATACTTTTAATGCAGTAACAGGAAGTTGTGATGGTAATCGTAATGCAGCTACTGCTGTAGAACCGGGAAGCGGAATTACCATTATGGCTTATGCAGGGATTTGCGAAAACATAAATGACCTGGCCAACAATAGTATTCCTATTTTTCATACCAATTCATTTGAGTCTATTACTGCAGAAGTTCGGTCAATCTCATGTCAGGTGACAACTCCTGTTTCCAATACAGCTCCTGTGGTAAATGCAGGAAATAATTACATCATTCCTAAAAGTACTCCGTTTAAACTGACAGGTTCTGCAACAGATGCTGAAAATACAGCGCTTACCTATTGCTGGGAACAAAACGACGTAGGCCCTGAAAGCGACTGGAATGCTCCAACAGGAAATGCCGCGCTGTTCAGATCATTTATGCCGGTAACAGTTCCTTACAGATATTTCCCAAAGATTACAGATATCATCAACAATACAACAACCAAAGGAGAAATTCTGCCTTCTTACGGAAGAACAATGGAGTTCAGACTCACCGTGAGAGATAATAATGCAGGATGTGCAGGGGTGGCCAATGATGATGCATCCATTACTGTTAATGCCAGTTCAGGACCATTCAAAGTTACTACACCTACAACAGCAGTAAGCTGGAACGGGAATAGTTCTCAGACTATAACATGGGACGTAGCCAATACAACAGCAGCTCCTGTAAGCTGTGCCAACGTAAGTATTTTACTGTCAACAGACGGAGGACTTACTTATCCAACAACTATTATTGCTTCCACACCGAATGACGGTTCAGAGGTCATTACCATTCCTAATGTAAATACTACGCAAGCCAGAATTATGGTAGCAGGAGTAAATAATGTTTTCTTTAATATCAATCCTGTTAATTTTACCATCAGCCGTGTACTGGGTGTAGACGAAACAAAAGGTGATAAAGATGTATTCGCGGTATATCCTAATCCAAGCAAAGGGATACTGAACATTAAATTTATCAATCAAAAAGATGCATATGACATCATGGTATATGATGTAAGCGGAAGGCTGGTATTCAGTCAGATGAACAATAAATTAAATACTGATCAACTGGGAACTTTCAACTTGTCTCAACTAGTAAAAGGAGATTATCTGATTAAGATCAAAACAAAAGATATGGATAAAACCGTAAAATGGATCAAAGAATAATCAGTTCCTGAAAAATTTACCTGATAAAGGGCTGTTTTCCAACTTGTGAAAACAGCCTTTTTACTTTTAGAGTAAAATCAAATAAGAGCATAAAAAAGAGCAATAAAAATTACTCTTTTTAAAATTTATCCGGAATTTAATTTTCAGATTAAACGACTTTTAAATACTGCTTGTTTTTCACCAGCCATAAACCGATGAAGGTCAGAAGGCCGTTAAGAACAATCAGTTCAACTCCGATGCGGTAATCTGTGTATGTGGTAACCGCTAAATTGATCAGATAAGTGATAATAGGGGCTAAAATGGTTACTGCCAGGATTGAATATTTTCTTGAGATCTGGAATTTGGTGAAAATTCCGAAAGCAAACAGTCCTAATAACGGTCCGTAAGTGTAACCCGCAATTTCCATGATCAGATAAACGATAGATTTGTCATTCAATGCTTTAAATACCATGATCAGTATGAAAAATACCACAGTGAAAATCAGGTGGACTTTCATACGAAGACGTTTTTTCTCTTTTTCAGTTTTGGTTTTATCCTCGTTGAGGTTAAGCAGGTCAACACAGTATGAACTTGTTACCGCTGTTAATGCACCATCTGCAGAGGGGAATAAAGCAGAAATAAGCCCGATAATAAAGATAATGGAAATAGCCATTGGAAAGTATCCCTGAAGTGACAAAGCAGGGAAAAGGTCATCCCCCATAATATTTTTGATATTTCCGGCAGAGTCTTTAAATCCGAAAATATTGGTAATGGTTTCTCCGTTAATTTTCCCGTATTCCGCACCATTCTGTAAGGCAAAAAGATAAAGAAGACCTCCTAGGAATAAGAAGGCAAGATTTACAAAAAGAAGAGTTCCTGCAAAAGTCAACATGTTCTTTTTAGAATTCTTAAGGTTGTCCACGGAAATATTCTTCTGCATCATTTCCTGATCCAGTCCGGTCATGGCAATTGTAATAAAAATACCGCCCAGAATGGTTTTAAGAAAAAATGTCTTGGAATTCGGATCGGAATTCACAAAATGAGTATAATTTTTCTGTTCCAGAATAGTATAGGCTTCACTAAAAGATAAATTCAGGTTGGATAAGATATAAATGATACAGCCTACTAAACTGATGATCATGAATGAAGTTTGTAACGTATCCGTAATCACAATGGTCTTTACACCGCCTTCAAAAGTATATAAAAGCACCATAAGGAGAAGGACAAGGGCTGTAACCCAAAAAGGAACTCCCAGGCCTTCAAGCAGGAATATCTGTAAAACATTCACAACCAGATATAGTCTTGCAGTAGCTCCAATGGCTCTGGAAATGATAAAAAATATCGAGCCTATTTTATGAGCTTCTACATTGAATCTCTTTCCCAGATAAGTGTAAATGGAAGTCAGGTTCATCTTATAGTAGAGCGGAAGCAATATGGCGGCAACAATAAAATATCCTATGAAAAAGCCAATCACCATCATATAATATTCAAAACCACCGTAAATGTATTCCGAACCCGTCATTTTTCCAACGGTTCCCGGAACCGAAATAAAGGTAACACCACTTAAACTGGTTCCTATCATTCCAAATGCAACAAGCCACCATTTACTTTTTTTATTGCCGATAAAAAACGATTGATTATCAGAATTTCGGCTGGTAAAATAAGAAATCACCAGAAGACCGATGAAATAAATAAAAACAAATAGCAAAAGGATCGTTCCTGAATTCATGCTTTAATTAAATTTTAGCAAATATAGTTTTTTTCTGTTCTGCTGAAACCTCCATGTTTCAAAAATCATAGGATAGTCTCAATATCGGAAAAATGAAAAAACCTCCCGGGCTAATATCCGGAAGGTTTGTATGGTAAAAGACGAAAATAGTAATTAATTCACTAAAACATCCTGAAGTTCCTCACTTTTCTGAAAACTTGCTTTTGCGAAAGGGCAGAGCGGAATGATCTTTTTTCCGTTTTTCCTGGCAAAACCTACTGCTGCCAGAAGCATTTCTTTGCCTACGCCTTTTCCGTTGTAAGCTTCTTCCACTTCAGTGTGGTCAATAATAAATCTTTCTTCTCCTGCCCAGGTATAGGTCATTATTCCTGCGCGTCTTCCATCTATGAAAGCTTCAAAACTTCCGTGTTTCTCGTCGTTGTTTTGTTTTACTTCGATCATGCTATGAGAATTTAGTTAGTATTTCTATGTCGTTGGTTAATATTTTGTGAACAGGGCAGGCATCCGCAATGGTATGAAGTCTTTTCATCTGCTCATCATCCAGATTGCCTTCAAAACTAATATCTCTTTTGAAAACAGCCCTTTTGGTTAGTGGAAAATTTTCAAGCTCTACCTCTACATTGATATTTTCTATATCCCATTCCTTTCTGTCAATATACATTCTTAAAGTAGCTGCTGTACAGCTTGCCAGTGAGGTTGCCAGAATTTCAAATGGATTGAAGCCTTTGTTCTGTCCTCCCTTGTCGATAGGTTCATCAGTAATGATCTGGTTTTCGCCGGCTGTTACCTCAGTATAATATTTTGTTTTTCCTAAAATTGCTTTTACGGTTACCGCCATTATTGCTTTGTATTGAATTTATAACTTAATGCTCCTGAAGGGCAATGGTCTATTTGGTTTTTAAGTTCTTCCGGAGTTGCGTTTTCTGCTTTTATCCAGGGTCTGTCTTTCGGATTATAGACTTTGGGAAGCATTTTTACGCAGACAGCCGAGTGGATACACTTCTGGGGTTGCCAGATGACAGTGATACTGCCGTTGGGATATTCATGTGTTTCCATATCAATTTTCTTTTAATGATTTTTCGATTCTTCGGTCCGGAATCAGCCATATAAGAGCCACGATATAATAAAAACCTATGGCAATATAAGGATAAAAAAATGAAACGGCGATTCCTAAAACATAAAATATGATTGAAATATATTCTTTGAGTTTAGAATGAATTGCTTCTTTCAACTGTGAATTCTCTCCCTCACAACGGATAATTACATGTTCCAGAACGGTGTAGGCAATGGCACTCATAATAAGTCCGACACCATAGGTCGCAACGGGGTTTTTAGCAAAATGAGTGGTTCCTATCCATTCCGTGGCAATAGGCATCAGTGAAAGCCAGAATAGCAGATGTAAATTGGCCCAAAGAATACTGCCGTCCACTTTTTTTACTGCCTGAAACAGATGATGGTGGTTGTTCCAGTAGATTCCTACATAAATAAAACTGAAAATATAAGCCAGGAATTTAGGCATAATGGGCTTGAGACTAGCCCAGCTGGTTCCTTCCGGTACTTTCAGTTCAAGGACCATGATGGTGATAATAATCGCTAAAACACCATCGCTGAATGCTTCCAGCCTCCCTTTAGTCATTGGTTTTTACCTGATTTTTAAAGTTTTCTATCTTCATTTTCAGCTCAGCAAGCATTTCAGGATTGATTACACCGCTTTCCAGATCAAAATTTTCGTAGAACTTGGAAAGGGAGAACGTTTCTTTGATATCCGCTCCGAACTGAGGGAAAAAGGTTTTGGCTGTATTCATCACATTTCCTCCGCCATAGCCTCCCGGAGAAGTGCTCATCAGCAGCATTGGTTTGTTCTGAAATACCTTTACATTAATCCTTGATGCCCAGTCGAAAACATTTTTAAAAGCAGCACTGTATGATCTGTTGTGCTCAGCAAGTGAACAAATGATCACATCACAGTCTTCAATTACTTTTAAAAAGTTGTGCGCTTCATCAGGGAAACCTTTCTTTTCAAGATCCACAGAAAAAACCGGCATACTGAAATCATTAAGATCAATTAAATTGATTTCCTCATTCTGAAAATCTTTCAGAACAAACTTTACCAGTTCCCTGTTGATGGAGGTGGAAGACGTACTTCCTGCAAATGCTAATATTTTCATGGTTTTTATAATCAGTTCCGGACTGAATTTATTTTCTGTTTAAAATGGCTTTGGGAAGAGGTACATATTCTTCTTCATCTCCCGGAACTAATGGAAACGCATCATGGTTCTGATCGTTCCAGTTGACTTTGGCCTGATCAATCATTTCCTTGTCAGAATTCACAAAATTCCAGAATATAAAACGTTCCTCATCAAAAGGTTCGCCTCCGAAAAGATAAACCGTTCCGTTTTCACTCATATCAAATTCACAAAGTTTTGTGTCTTTTGCGATCATCAGCTGTTTGGAACCATAAGAATTCCCATCAGTTGTCACTGTTCCGTCCAGAACGTACATCGCTGCTTCACCATACAAATCTTTACCAATGCTTATTTTCTTTGGCTCTTTGGTTTTGATCTCAATGAAAAATAATTTGCTGTGAACAGGAACTGCAGATTTTCTGCCGAAAGCCTCACCTGCAATTAATTTATACTGAATTCCGTCTTCTTCCCATACAGGAATTTCATCTGCTTCAATGTGATGGAAAGTAGGTTCTGTCTGTTCAAGATGTTTTGGAAGACCTACCCAGATCTGGAATCCATGAAGTCTTTTGTCACTGTGTCTTAAATATTCTGGGGTTCTTTCAGAGTGTACAACTCCTTTTCCTGCAGTCATCCAGTTCACGGCACCTGGTTTTATCTCAATGGCACTTCCGATGCTGTCTCTGTGAAAAATAGACCCTTCCAACAGATAGGTAAGGGTAGATAATCCGATATGCGGATGAGGCGGAACATCAAGATTCTGATAGTCTTTCAGTTCAGAAGGTCCCATATGATCAATAAAAACAAACGGGCCCACTGCTCTTTTTTCACGGAAAGGAAGAAGTCTTCCCACCAGGAAATTTCCTATATCTGCCGCTTTTTCTTCTATGATAAGTCCGATATTTGACATAATAAAGTAAAATATTTTTTTAGTTGTTTCTTAATGCCCTGTAAAAGTGTAATTAAAGTTTGTCGTATCCGTTAAATCTTTCATCTACGATGCGTTTCCATTCCGGGTGTTTCTGGATATAAGCAAAAACGTAAGGACAGTACGGAAGAAGCTTTTTTTCATGTTCTTCAATGTATATCAGGGTTTTTTCCACAACGGCTGCTGCGGCACCGGTTCCTGCAAGTTCAGGCTCAGCTTCTGTATGTACCAATGCAATCTGGTGCCCCATTTCACGGTAATCAATAAAAGCAAAATGTCCGTTTACTTCTATTTCAAATCTTTTGTCGGTTTTTACAAGGGGTATATTTTCAAATTCTGGTTTCATAATTTTGTAGTAAAGGGGAGTTATATAAATTTTTATCTGAAGACTAAACCTAACAGGTTTCTAAAACCTGTTAGGTTTGCCAATTATATGTTTACTCTAACATGATATAAAGTTAGTAAAAAAGGAATAATCAAAGATTAAGATAAATTTAAATCTGTTAATCTTCCAGATAACCGAATTTTCCGGTATTGAAGTCTTCAAAAGCCTGCATGATTTCTTCTCTGGAATTCATGACAAAAGGTCCGTGAGGATAGATCGGTTCATTAATCGGCTCGCCGCTGATGATCAGCACCGTTGAATTTTCCTGAGCTTCAATGCTGAAAGTTTCCCCTTCATTTTTAAATAAAACAAAGTGGTCAGCAGTAACTTTTTCCTCTCCATTTACGGTAATGCTTCCTTCAATAACCAGAGCTGCCGTATTAAAATGAGCAGGAAAGCTGAATTCTGCTTTTCCGCCTGCGTTTAATTTGGCATTCATCATATTCACCGGGGTAAATGTTTCAGCAGGACCAGTATGCCCATTATATTCTCCCGCAATAATTTCCACAAGTCCGTTATCACCCAGATCTACACGCTCCATTGCTGAATTTTCTATCGCCTGGTATTTCGGATTACTCATTTTATCTTTGGCAGGGAGGTTTACCCACAGTTGTACCATCTGAAAAATTCCTCCTTTTTTAGACCATTCTGTTTCATGATATTCTTTGTGAAGAACTCCTTTTGCAGCGGTCATCCACTGTACGTCACCTTCGCCGATAATTCCGCCGCCGCCGGCACTGTCATGATGCTCTACCTTTCCCTGATAAGCTATGGTTACAGTTTCAAAGCCTCTGTGCGGGTGAACGCCTACACCTCTTGGTCTTTCAGAACCGTTAAAGTGAAACTTTGAATTGTAATCCAGCATAATGAAAGGATCCATTCTCTTCATATCCAGTCTGCTTGCGCCCGGAATAAAATTATGAACTCTAAAACCGTCGCCTACAAAATGCGCAGGTCTTGGAGATACTACGATTTCTACCTGTTTAGTTGTCATAATATTGTTGATTTATATAACAAAAGTACGACAGGCAAAATCCGGGTGCATTGATCTGTGATAAGTTCGGAAGAAAACAGATCAACAAGAGAAAAGTATTCACAAAGATCTTAAAATTAGTCCTCTAGGAATATGAAGCTCTTATGCTTCAAAGCAATATTAAAAATACATTTATTATTCTTCCTTCGATTTCATATTCTTTCCATCCGAAATATGCAATCTCCTGAAAACAAATCCCGATAAAATAGTAAGTATTCCTACAGTAAGGAACGTATATCTGAAGGCATTATGGGTTTCCCCTTTGATGAGGTCTGAACTTTCAAAAAGTTTTAAAACGATCAGTCCGAAAGCAATTCCGAAGCCGATAGCAAGCTGCTGGTTGACAGATATTAATGAATTTCCGCTGCTGGTCTGAAAATTCCTGAGGTCTGCAATAGAAATGGTATTCATTGAGGTAAACTGGATAGAGTTGAAAAATCCCAATACCGCAATAATAGGGACAAACCAATATAAAGAAGTATGAATATCCGGAATGGCAAGAAGACAGATCAGGGTTCCGATGATGAAGGTATTCACCATTAAGGTCTGGCGATAGCCGTAACGATCCAGAATTTTAATGACGGATGATTTTCCGAATATAGCGGTTAAAGCCATGGGAGCAATAATCCATCCGGAAGTAACCGCCGATTGTTTATAGGCAATCTGAATCATGAGCGGTAAAAGCAATGGAACAGAGCTGATCCCCAAACGGGTGGCCAGATTTCCTACAATTCCTACTCTGAAAGTTCTTACCTGAAATAAGTTTAAAGGGAAAATAGGATTTCCGTCTCTTTTGGCATGTTTGTAATAATAGTAAAGAAATAAAAATCCAAGGATGAAGACTAAAAGGACCGGGCTTATGTTCTGGATATCCCCGAAAAGTTCCAGGGAAATTGAAAGCAGGAGAGAAGCGGCTGCAAAAATTAAAAAACCTTTAAGGTCGAAGTCTACATCATCAGACTTATAGTTAGGCATAAATTTTAAGCCCAAAATAATTCCTAAAACTCCGATCGGAATATTGATCAGGAAGATCCAGTGCCACGAAAGGTAATCTACCATATAGCCTCCTACCAACGGTCCAAGTACAGGTCCTATCAATGCTGGAATAATGGCAAAATTCATGGCTTTAAGCAGCTCGCTCTTGTCAAACGTTTTAATCAGGGCCAGCTTGCCTACCGGAGTCATCAGACTTCCGCCAATCCCCTGAATAACTCTTGAAATAACCAGATGGGTGAGGTTTTGGGAAAGTGAACAGAATAAAGATCCCAGACTGAAAAGCACCAGGGAAAATATAAATACCTTTCTGGTTCCGAACCGGTCTGCTAAAAATCCGCTGGCAGGCATAAAAACGGCTAATGTTAAAACATAGCTGATAATAGCGTTCTGCATATTCAACGGAGATTCATTGAGGTCTTTGGCAATGGATGGGAGAGAAGTATTCAGAATTGTGGAATCCAGCATCTGCATGAAAATAGCAGTGGCCAGAATGAATGGGAGGATTTTCTTTATGCTTGTTTGTTGCGGGCTTAATTCTGTCATGATGTACAGGCTGAAATGTTCAAAAGCTTTCAGACTTATTTATTTTGAAGACACTACTTGCTTTAAGTGATTTGATCTTTAGATAAAGAATTTCCTATAAAATTAAAAAAGTCCTGTGAATTTTCACAGGACTTTTCAATTTATTTTCTAGGTTTTTCTACTCCTTTCCATTCGTCGCCGGCTTTTCTGTACTGGCTTAAGATGTAAGTTTTGAAATCCTTTGTTTTGTATTCAATATTATCAGTGTTTTGTTCAAACGGCATAATGTAATAGTAATCAACATCCGTTTTGTCTGATTTGTTTCCTTTTTTTACAGTAGGAACATACTTAGAGAATTTATAGCTTGGAAGATATTGTCTTAATCTTGTATAGAAAGCTTTATCTTCTTTTTCATTAGGAATAATATCAACGATATTGAAATCATCTTTTTTCTTGTCGATCCAAAGATAGTACGTTTTTTCCTCGCCTAAATTTCTGTTGTAAGAATTGAATGCAAACAGTTCTTTAGGAACCAGCTCTTTGATCTTTTCAGGATCTACCTTAGTGTAATATTGTCCTTTAGACGGATCTACATAGGTTTCAAGGTTGTACATCAATACAGAATTGTTGGTGAAATTCTTGTTCTTGAAATATTGATTTAGAGACAATTCAGCTGTTGCTCTGAGCTCTTTTCCTCTTTCATCTAATTTTTTAGTAGGGTTCTGAGGATTTACCTTTTTTACAAACTCATATAAAACAGCCGGTTTTACATCTTTAAGGTGAGGATAGGTTTTAAGTTCCTCAGCTTTTGCCAGCCAGTAAAACTGCTGATAGAAGTCGTCCTTATCAGAATCCTTTACACTTTTATAAGCCAAAGCAAGCTTTTTTGAATTTAAGTATTTGCCGTATTTTCCCTGTCCAAAAGCAAAACTGATGGATAGTAAGGCAAATAAAACAGTAAGATTTCTTCTCATTTTTTTATAATTGATATTTTCGTTTTCCAAATATAATTATTTATTAGATATTATTTTTGATTGTCAGTTAAATTCTGTGGATATTATTGTTGGTAATTCAAAAGAAAATCCTGTATTGCTACAGGATTGATAATTATAACTTTGAAGATTAGGCAGGTAGAAGTGAGAAATATGTTATACTGATTAATGTCAATAGTGAATTTTTGCTACGCAAAGTCAATGGTGAATAACAGTCTTCATAAATTCATAAGTGCTACGAATTGACTATTCACACTTCACCCATTCATTATTCATAAGAAGTTTCATGCACTTTAACCGCTCTTCCGCTTGGGTCATTCATTTTCTTGAAAGCTTCATCCCATTCTAAAGCAATAGGAGTGGAGCAGGCTACTGAAGGAACAGACGGAACTGTAGCTGCTGCCGTTTCACTTGGAAAATGTTCTTCGAAAATAGTTCTGTAGCGGTATTCTTCTTTATTCTGAGGGGTGTTGAGCGGAAATCTGAATCTTGCGCTGGCCATCATTTCATCGGTGACTTCTTTTTCTGCTATTTCTTTCAGAGTGTCAATCCACGAATATCCTACACCATCAGAAAACTGTTCTTTCTGTCTCCATACAATAGAGTCAGGAAGAATATCTTCAAAAGCTTTTCTCAATACCCATTTTTCAATTTTTCCTTCAGAAGTGTTGATCATTTTATCCTGAGGATTAACAGCCATGGCAATATCCATAAATTCTTTGTCCAGGAAAGGTACCCTGCCTTCAATTCCCCAGCTCATTAAGGCTTTATTGGCTCTTAAACAGTCATAAAGATGAAGCTTGCTCAGTTTTCTTACGGTTTCATCATGGAATTCTTTAGCATTCGGGGCTTTATGAAAATACAGATAACCTCCAAACAATTCATCAGAACCCTCGCCTGAAAGAACCATTTTGATCCCCATAGACTTAATCACTCTTGCCAGAAGATACATTGGGGTAGAAGCTCTGATGGTTGTTACATCATACGTTTCCAGATGATAGATTACGTCACGTACAGCATCCAGCCCTTCCTGAACAGTAAAGTTTACTTCATGGTGCACGGAACCGATGTGTTCCGCTGCTTTTTTTGCTGCAGCCAGATCGGGTGATCCTACCAGTCCTACTGCAAAACTGTGAAGTCTTGGATACCATGCTTCCTGCGTATCGCCGCTTTCAATTCTTTGTCTTGCAAATTTTGCAGTGATGGCAGAAATAACAGAAGAATCTAATCCTCCGGAAAGAAGTACGCCATAAGGAACATCACTCATCAGCTGTCTGTGTACAGCATCTTCAAGCCCTTTTCTGAGTATGGCAATATCTGTTTTGTTGTCTTTTACATGATCAAAGCTTTCCCAGTCTCTTGTGTACCACTTTTGAAGTTCAGAACCGTCCGGGCTGTAAACCAGATGTCCGGGAAGAAACGTTTCAATGGTTTTACAGATGCCTTCGAGGGCTTTTAGCTCAGAAGCTACATAATAGTTTCCGTTTTTATCCCATCCCTGGTAAAGAGGGCAGATTCCCATATGGTCGCGGGCGATAAGGTAGATGCCGTTTTCTATATCATAAAGAGCAAAGGCAAAGATCCCGTTCAGTTTCTCAAGAAAGTCCTTTCCGTATTTTCTGTACAGAGCAAGGATTACTTCACAATCAGACTGGGTCTGGAATTCAAAATCAGTAAACTCTTCCTTTAGTTCTCTGTGGTTGTAGATTTCGCCATTTACCGCTAAAACTACTTTTTCGTCTTTGGTAAACAAAGGCTGTTTTCCGGAAGCCGGATCTACGATAGCCAGTCTTTCATGAGAAAAGATCACGTTATCATCCTGAAACACGCCGCTCCAGTCCGGACCTCTGTGACGGATTTTTTTTGACATTTCCAGAACCTGAGGTCTTAATATTTCGGTTTTTTGTTTGGCATCAAACAAACATACAATTCCGCACATTTTTTATCATATTTTATTTGAAACAAAAGTAAAGGTGATGTTTAAAAATAACAATAAAAAATGAATAAAAGTTAATATTTTTAATCAATTAATTTATTTTTATGAAAAATATTAACTATAAAGATTAATTGTGATGTATTTGATTAATATTTTTCGTTTTCATAGACTTCACCGTATACTCTATACAAAATAAAAATGAGATAATTATTAATATATGGTAATTTATTATATGAATTTTAGCCCTTACTTTGTGGCTCGAAATAATTTTTTTTCATCATTTGTGTTTTTACCTTCTTGCAATTCTCTTTGCAAGAAGGTTTTGTTTTATTGGGACCCTAGTAAAACCCCTGAAACGTTCCAGGAACTGAAGCTTGTTCCTTCTGTAGCACCCTGTGGAATTTTTACCTGTATCGTATGTTTGCCGGCTTTCAGATCGCCGAGAGAAATAAAATTAGGATTGGTAACCGTTCCCGGACACCAGTTGGATCTGCTGAGGTCGGATGAAGAAAGACCATCAGGAAAATTACCGGAAGCAGGATTGTAAAGGCGGTAAGATCCGCAGTCTGCTCTCCATGGGATGAAAGAGAAGGTCATTTTTCCGTCCATCCAGATAGAATTGGGTTTAGGAACAAACTCATCCCCGTTTTCCCAGCCTCCATGTCCTGTTGTTGTAAAGCGGAGCTGGGCATTTTTCAGGTCTTTCTTTAAAGTAAACTCCACAAAAAGACCTTTGTCTTTGTCAAACATTGTAGAATAGTCCTGTCCGGCCATTTCCATAATGTTTAATGTATTGAAAAGAGGAATAACCGTATTGTTTTTATAAACCGTCTGATCACTGTTGTGAATCGTAATTTCAAGACTTACCTTGTGGCCGCCTTTATCGTAATTGCCTATAAAAGCACCTACCCATAATTCTTTTTCAGAAAGAGAAGGTTTCAGTTCCGTAATATCCTGACGGAAAGGGCTGATCGTCTGCCAGTCTTTTCCTTTGAGTTGAATATGATTAAACTTCTGAATTCCGAAAGAGGTGAAGAAGCGCATCATTTCTACTGCTGGATTATAGTTTTCGTCAGCTGCCACTCCATAATATTGCTTTCCGTTTCCGTTGTCATAAGCCGGAAGTGTTTTAGCTCCCTTTTCCAATCCGTCAAAAAAAGAAACGGATTTATCCTGTGGAATGAAGAATACGGTTCCGGTTCTGTCATACGCATCCCCGTTGGACTGTTGCTTCAGTTCTACAAAGATACTTTCACCTTCTTTGATGGCGGGAAACTTTATTTTTTTCAGAATAATAGTTCCGTTGGCGAATTTCTTTACGTTTTCATTGGACTTGGATTCATCTGAAAAATTGATGGTTTCATTTTCAAAAACTTTCAATATCGTGAAGCGGCTTTTCCAGAGAAGGTCTTTATAGCCTAAAAGATCAGTAGTCTGTACAGATCCTTTGATGATCTGGTCAATATCTGTTTTCTTTACCTTTTTAATGGAACTTGCTGTCACCAGTGAATTTTTATTTCTCTCAACTTCCAGAACAAGCCCTAAATTCTGCCCGAGAACAGAAGGGCCACCATTGATTTTTAAATCATTTGTGTACCAAACTTCAATGGTATTGGAGTTGATTTTAGTGACCGCCTTTTTACAGGTGTAGCCTAATATTTTTTTAGTTTCATCAGTCATTTCAAAAGTCTGCTTTTTCACAGATTCCGTATCGGAAGAAGAAATAGTTTCTCCCGGTTTCAGAAATGCATAAGAGACAATAGTATTGGAAGGCTTTTCCACTTTGGTGATCTCAAAAGGGTAGCTGCTCTTCTGTGCCCGGATAGTCTGGTTCAGAATGAAATTTTCTTTCTCATTGGCCCACACGAGGGTAGGAGGTTGATCAGATACGACCTTTCCGTTATAGGAACTGGTGTACTGAATTTCATAGGTCTGTGCAGAGATCAGACAGAATAAAAAGAGAGTGAAGAAGCTTAATACAGTTCTTTTATACATAATGACATAGTTTTCTATAAAGATAAATAGACTTTACAGGTTTAAAAATAAAACAGTTACCCTGATTAATGAGTAGAGATTGAATGTTCTGATGTTACATAAAAGCTTTAAAAAACAAAAAAACTACCCTGAAAATAGAGTAGTTTATATATTGTATTGATAAATCTGGTTTACGAAACTCTTTCGATCAATGCCATATAGAATCCGTCGTATCCTGTACTTGGCATCACCTTTTCATCCTTGATCATCTTGAATCCAGGGTTGTTTTTAAGGAATTCTTCTACCTGTAGATTATTCTCTGAAGGAAGGATGGAACAGGTTGCATATACCATTTTTCCGCCTTTTTTAAGCATCTTGGAATAATCCTGAAGAATCTGCTGCTGTTCTTTTTTAATTCTGTCGATGAAATCCTGATCAATTTTCCATTTGCTGTCTGGGTTTCTTTTTAAAACGCCCAGTCCTGAACATGGAGCATCAATCAGAAGACGGTCTGCTTTTTCATGAAGGCGTTTGATTACTTTATTGTCAGAAATCATACGGGTCTCAATATTGTGAGCTCCGGCTCTTTTGGCGCGGCGTTTCAGCTCGGCAAGCTTCCATTCAAAAATATCTAAAGCGATGATCTGTCCTTTGTTTCCCATTAATGCAGCAAGGTGAAGGGTCTTTCCTCCGGCTCCTGCACATGCATCCACCACTCTCTGGCCTTCTTTTACATCAAGGAAATACCCGATCTTCTGTGACGAAGCATCCTGAACTTCAAATAATCCTTCTTTGAAAGCCGTGGTAAGAAATACGTTTTTCTTTTCCTCCAGCTGTACGGCATCCGGATAATTTTTAATCGGATAGGAAACAACGTTCTCATCAGCAAGATCAGAAATCAGCTCTTTGGTTGATGTTTTTAAAGTATTGGTTCTTAAAACAGTCGGAGCCTGCTCGTTCAGGGCGTGCATTTCTTTTTCCCAGTTGGAGCCCAGTTCTTTTTCTAAAGTTTCAGCCAGCCATTCAGGGATAGAATGTTCAATAGCTTTGGTAGGAACTGTATTTTTTTTAAGCTTGGTAAGAATATCTGCGATTTTTATTCCGTCAAATTCTTCAAACTTTTTATAATTGGTCTTGCTCCAAAGCAGATAAGCAAGGATAAGTTTGTAAATGTTGTTGGGTTTTACCCCTTCCCCCATATAATATTCAAGACGTCTTTTCCAACGGATAATATTATAGAAGATCTCAGAAACAACGGCTCTGTCCTGGCTTCCCCATTTTTTATTAGCTTTTAAAAGCCTTTCGATTACTTTATCGGCATATTTGTTTTTCTCGAAAAATGTTTCCTGCAAAGCATCGTGAATTCCGATCGCCAGGTTTCTGTGAATAAGTTCCATAATTGGGTCTGCTGTTTTGAATCTGCAAAAGTACGATTTTTAAATGAGAAGCTGTACAATGAAAATAAGTGCTTTTCAATCGTCTGATTTTTCCAGTACAATCTGAAATCCTTCCTTGTCATATCGTAAGATCTGCTCTTCAGGAATTCTTTTATGTTTTAGAATATAGGAAGGAAAGTGATTCCCGAATAAAATAATTTTACGGTCACTGACTTTGGTAATTCCGTAAGCAATAGTTTTTTTATTGTGCTGAATTTCCAGCCAGAAATCCCGGATACGATAATCTTCCGAAAATTCACATTGAGTAGAAGAGAAAACAAGTGTTCCATTATCATTGATTTCAACAGCTGCATTTTTATCTAATGCACATTGTTCATCACGATAATCAAAAGGGAAAAAATCAAAAGGCTGGTTCATTATTTTCCACTTTCCCACCAGATATTGATCTTTATCACCCAGCATTTTTTGTTTTTTACATCCGATGGACAGCAATAACCATAAAAAGCATAAATATCTCATGGTTGAAAATTTTAATTAAAAATATTAAAAAATTAACTTTGTAAAAAATTAAAAATATGAGTGATACTGTACTTTGTCCGAAATGCAGCTCTGAATTTACTTATCCGAGCGATAATATGATGGTGTGTTCCCAGTGTTTCTACGAGTGGAACCCTGAAGAGACCGCCGCGGAGACCGCTAATGAAGGAAAGATTCTGGATTCTAACGGAAATGAACTTTTGGATGGGGATTCTGTGGTGGTAATCAAGGATCTTCCGGTAAAAGGTGTTCCAAAGCCGGTAAAAGCCGGAACAAAAGTGAAAAATATACGTCTTCGCCCGGGAAGCGATCATAATATTGACTGTAAAATTGATGGTTTTGGTGCTATGGCTCTGAAATCAGAGTTTGTAAAGAAAGCGTAATGCCGCTGGCTTTTGGCGGCTGGTAATTGGATTTTAATAAAAGATAAAAGAAATTATCCGAACTGCTTTTTATTTTTTTGCCACTAATGCACTAATAATAATGATTCGTGTATTAGTGGCAGAAAAATTTAATCGCAAAGCCAAACAAAGAATACATAATAATTGAGTGTAAAGGCGTAAACTCAACAAATCAATACAAAGCTTAATAAGAGGAATCGCTTTTGCTTATCTTAATTTTTTAAGATTAGTCCAAAAACTATTTGTGGTAAGCGCATAAAAAAAGGAAAGAATTGGACAGTGTAATCTTTCAAAGACTTAATTGCAAAGAGCTGCTAATGTCCGTCTTAAGGCAGAAAGAGAATTAACCAAAAATTTCCTTATGCTGTGTGAATACAAATGTAGGAAAAAGTTTCAAAATCAGCTTCCTGTATTGGTGTTTTTTTATCCACAAACTAACAATAAGTATAAGATAATCTTTGGGTTATGAGAAGTGTAGGGAATAAATAGTCGGATTTTTAACCCAATGAAATACCAATAGTTCCTGTTATCTTTTCGTCAGTATACATCACCATTTCCTTATCTTTTACCCTGATCTTATTCCAGTAATGGGTTCCGGCAAACCTGCTTTCAAGAACTTTGGCTTCCAGTCCGTTTTCAGTGAGTTTTATTTCTTTAGGGTAATAAAAAGATTTTGAAAGCCGGAAAGTGGCAATCTCAGTTTCATCAAAAATATTCACTTCTCCGAAAAGTTTCGCAACATAAGAATTATAAGGATTTTTATAGGTTGCTTCAGGACCGTCATTCTGAATTAATCTTCCACCTTGAAGAATCACGATCTGATCAAGCCACGGCATAATGTCCTGAAGCTCATGCGTAGAAATAATCAGGGAGATTTTATGCTGTTTTACATATCTGAACAGTCTTTCACGAAGTTCTATTTTTCTTGGAAAATCCAGATTACTGAAAGGTTCATCTAAAATAAGCAGTTTAGGAAGTACAGAAAGAGCTCTTGCTATGGCTACTCTCTGTTGTTGGCCCCCGCTTAAATATTTAGGAAGGACATCGGCAAATTCCTGAAGTCCTACTACTTCCAGAAGTTCTAGGACAATTTCTTTTTTCTGGGCTAAATTGATATTAGAAATAAATTTCCCTACATTTTCCGCAACGGTAGCATAGGGCATAAGGTCAAAATTTTGGGCAACGAATTTCATTTCTGCTTCTCCGGGAACAAGGTTGCCTTTTGGGCCCAGAAGATGGGTTTCATTAAAAATAATTTCACCGCTTTCCCAATCCAGAAGTCCGTAAATAAGACTTAGAAGAGTAGATTTTCCGCAACCGCTTTCTCCTGCCAGAGCAATGATTTTACCTTCCTCAAATCTCAGATTAAGGTTCTGAAACAGCGGTTTTTCTTTGGTATGGGAGAAGTATAAATTGTTTATTTCTAATAGCATATTACAAATGTAAGGTTTTTATGAAAACATAATTTTTTTTATTATATTAGCAGAAGTAATAAAAATGTATCAAAAAATGAGAAAAAAACTGTTTTCATTAGCTATTCCCGCTTTATTTATCGCTGCTGTAGCGGTTTCTTGTAAAAAAGACAAGCCTCTTACAAGCGAAAGTAATGAAGTGACGACTACTAAAGACGGAAGCCAGTATACACTGGATACACTGAACAGTAAAGTGGAATGGAAAGGATATAAAGTATTCAAGTCGGAAAATACAAGCCATTTTGGAACCATAAAATTTGAAAGTGGTGATGTGACGGTAAAAGACGGAAAGCTTGAAAGCGGAAAATTTGTTGCTGATATGAACTCTTTAACCTCTGTAGATTTAAAAGATGATGCAGAAAGTTTAGGTAAATTAAACGGACATCTTAAGAGCGGGGATTTCTTTGAAGTAGAAAAATTTCCAACCTCCTCTTTTGAAATTACAAAAGTGGCGCCTACTACTGAAGGGGATTATAATACTTTATTAGATGGTAATTTAACGATCAAAGGAATTACAAAACCGGTTCAGTTTAAAGCTAATGTTTCTATAAAAGATGGAGAAGTAAGTGTTGCTACTGAGCCTAAGGATATCAAAAGAGAAGAGTTTGGAGTAAAATTCCAGGCCCCTGCTGAAAACGGAGTGATTAAAGATGAGGTAACCCTTCAGATCAACGTTAAAGCTTTAGAAAAGAAATAATTTTTTTATTTAAGTGAAATAAGTGATTGAAGTCTGCCTCCGAAAAAGGGGCAGATTTTTTTATGACAGATTCATTATTAAACTTAAAAACCGTATTTTTGCAAAACATTTTGAAAGGGTAAAACAATGATAGAAAAGATAGAAGAACTACTTACCGAGGTAAACGGCTTCAATGCCACATCAAAGGAGGAAATAGAAAACTTCCGAATCAAGTACAATGGGAAGAAAGGGGTTCTGAATGATTTTTATGAAACATTAAAGACAATTCCTAACGACCAGAAAAAAGATTTCGGACAGAAAATTAATACTTTGAAGCTGGCCGTTAACGGAAAACTGGAAGATCTGAAAGAAGCTTCCCAGTCTTCAATTATTGTTGAAAAAGAAGATCTTACAAGACCTGCTTTTCCTTTGGATTTGGGGTCAAGACATCCGATCAACCTGGTAAAAAACAGAATTATCGAAATTTTTAAGTCGATAGGTTTTGCTGTAGCCGATGGTCCTGAAATAGAAGACGACTGGCACAACTTTACAGCATTGAATCTTCCTGAATACCATCCGGCAAGAGATATGCAGGATACTTTCTTCATTGAGCAGAACCCTGATATTCTTTTAAGAACGCATACATCTTCTGTACAGATCCGTTATATGGAAGAAAACCAGCCGCCTATCAGAATTTTGTCTCCGGGAAGAGTGTTCAGAAATGAAGCGGTTTCTTCACGTTCACACTGTATTTTCCATCAGATTGAAGGATTATATATTGATGAAAACGTAAGCTTTGCAGATCTTAAGCAGACCATTCAGTTCTTCACTACAGAACTTTTCGGAAAATCAAAGATCAGAATGAGACCTTCGTATTTCCCGTTCACAGAACCGAGTGCTGAGATTGATGTATATTGGGGATTAAACTCTGAAACAGATTATAGAATCACCAAAGGTACAGGATGGCTTGAGATCATGGGATGCGGAATGGTAGACCCTGCCGTACTGAAAAATGTGAATATCGATGCTGAGAAATATTCAGGATATGCTTTCGGGATGGGTATTGAAAGAATCGTAATGCTTCTTTATCAGATGAGCGACATCCGAATGTTCTTTGAAAATGATATCAGAACTTTAGAACAGTTTAAAACATTATAAAAAATCAAACCTCCGGAATTTCCGGAGGTTTTTGTTTTTAATTACTGACCTAAGAAACAAAACGTAATTAAAAACGATCTTATTGAAAAATTACAACGTGTTTTTTTAAGGCTTCCGGGAAAAGCAACTTCTCCCGGCTCTTATTATTAAGACAATCGTCTTTCGCAAAATATTACATCCGGAATAAAAAAATGTCTGTAAAATTTTACAGACATTTTTTATAAAAAGTTACTCCTTTTATTTGGTAAACTTTAAAGGGTACTTTACATTTTTGTAATCATCGATACTTGCTTTCAGAGAGCCTACAGCCAGTTCAGCTTTCAATAACATAGGAACATGGTTGGCATCATTGGAAACCCACATCGTAACACCTTCTTTTTCCTTAAAAACTCTTCCGCTTTTTACGGACGGGATAATTTTCAGGCAGTTGATTTTCCCGAATTTTGTTTTCAGATCTTCTGTTCCGGTTACTTTCAGCTGGAAAGGGAACATTTCATCATCAATCCATACATTCATATTGATAACAGTGCCTACTTTCAGCTCACTGGGGCTTTTGCTTCTCAGATAATAAAAGCAGGAAAGCATATCCTGAACTCCTTTTACCGATTTAATCACTTTTGAACCGTTGGCCGGAGTTTTCTTATCCGTTAAGATCAAAGTATTATCGTTATGATTGAAAACAGTTTCAAAATGCTGGCGGTAGCTGCCTTCACGTACATTTCTTACATAAAAACTCGGCAGGCCGGTATGTATATTAATAAAGCTTTCATACAGATCTTCTACCTTAAAGAATGCCTTTACGGCACCCGTGGTTTGCCCTGTACCTTTCACATACAGATGGGGAACTCCCATATAGTTTGTGGTTTTGGTGGTAAGATTAGCTGTTCCGGCATTCAGGATGCCATAATGTATTCTGAGGGTAATAGATTCACCATCAGCGATATTATCAACCTGAGCATGGCCCAAAAAGAACAGGAATACTGCAAAAAGATTTAAAATTTTCTTCATGATATGACTTTTACAAAAACACTGCCAAATTTAAAAATACCGGATCTTTGAAGGTATTTGATAAATCTCAGGTTTTTATTTAGAATCAATTAAATATGCTTCGCATTAAAATTAGTAAATTTGCAGTTATATGTATAATTAAATTATCTTTTTATTATGATAACTACCGATATATTGATCATAGGTGCCGGACCTACCGGGCTTTTTGCTGTATTTGAAGCAGGATTATTGAAAATGAAGTGCCATATTATTGATGCACTTCCACAGCCGGGAGGACAGTTGGCCGAGCTTTATCCTAAAAAGCCTATTTTCGATATTCCGGGGTATCCTTCGGTAAATGCCGGAGAATTGGTTGATAATCTAATGGAACAGATCAAGCAGTTTCAACCTGGATTCACGTTGGGAGAGACCGCGGTTTCTTACACCAAGGTAGATGATGAATGGTTTGAAGTGATTACCAACAAAGGAACGGTTCACAGAGCAAAAGCTATCGCTATTGCAGGGGGGCTTGGAACATTTGAACCAAGAAAACCTACGATTGAGAATATCGCTGATTATGAAGAAAAAGGGCTTGAATATTTTGTAAAAGAGCCTGAGCACTTCAGAAATAAAAAAGTGGTGATCGCAGGAGGCGGAGATTCTGCTCTTGACTGGAGTATTTTCCTTTCTAATGTTGCCAGTGAAGTTACTTTGATTCACAGAAGAAATGAGTTCAGAGGAGCTCTTGATTCCGTAGAAAAAGTTCAGGACCTTAAAAATCAGGGAAAAATCAAGTTGATTACTCCTGCTGAAGTTACTGGTATTAAAGGTGAAGGTAAAGTGGAAGCCATTACGGTAGAAGTAGAAGGTCAGGAGGCTTATGATATTGAAACAGACTATTTCATTCCTTTATTCGGTCTTACTCCAAAATTGGGAGAAATCGGAAACTGGGGATTAAATATCGAAAAAAATGCGATTGTAGTCAACAATGCTCTGGATTATCAGACCAATATCGATGGTATCTATGCCATTGGTGATATCAATACCTATCCTGGTAAATTAAAGCTGATTCTTTGTGGATTCCACGAAGCTACTTTAATGTGTCAGAGTGTATACAACAGATTAAATCCTGGGAAAAAATTCGTTCTGAAATATACAACAGTAAGTGGGGTAGACGGATTTGACGGAAGCCGTAAAGAAGCTGAGAAGGCAGTTGTTAAAAAAATTGACTAAATTTGCTGCAGGGAAAATGATGGTATCAGAAATAAAAAATCTGTTTGTCATTAACTATTAACCAGCAATTATCAGTAAATGAACGATATCAATATTAAAATCACCGATAGAGAAGGAGTAACCCACGATGTAGTAGCCCCTACGGATATGTCTATGAACCTCATGGAAATCATCCGTTCCTATGAACTGGCCGAAGAAGGAACCATTGGTGTATGCGGAGGAATGGCTATGTGTGCTTCATGCCAGGTATATGTAATCAACGATCCGGGGCTTGAGCCAATGGGTGCCGAAGAAGACGCCATGCTTGCAGAAGCTTTCCATGTAAAGGATAACAGTAGACTGGGATGCCAGCTGCACATCGTTAATGAAATGGAAGGATTGGAAGTAGAAATCGCTCCTTATCCTTAAGAATATTTTAAATTTAATTAATATAAAAACCTCCTGAAGATTTTCTTCGGGAGGTTTTGTTTATGCTAAAAAAGCTATTATCTGTAATCTGAAAAATAAATTGTTCCAAAATCTTTAACCGTTTGAACTTTTGTTTTACTTTCAACTTCCCCATTTTTATAGGATTCAGATATTCTAACTTCTTTGTGAAGAATGAAATTATTTGAAAGTTTATCATACTTAAAAGTAATTTTTTTTTTCATTTTTGTCCCTTCTGGAACCAATTGGTAGGCTAGAATAATAGAAAAACTATTCTTTCTAATTTTTAAATCCTTGAAAGGATCTGTGAGATCTTCATTACAGTCTGAACAAGGCACAATATTATTGTTTGATGTAGAAAATGAAGATGTTCCGTCTTTTTGTAACAAGTCTATTCTTACAATTCTACAGTTCATATCATCATGATCTCCAATATAATTATTTTTACATTTAACGCTTTCAATTTCTATATTGTCAGGAATTTTATCATTATTCAGATCATTTGTATATTCTTTGAAGATGTATCTTGATTTTTGCGCCTTACAAAAATTATTTAAAAGGAATGAAGAGAATAATATCAATATAAATTTAATCATCATTTATCAATCATTATTTTAAACTTTATCCTTCGAAATCCACTTACCAACTGTAGGTGCCTGATAGTTTCTCATCTTTTCCAAAAGTTCTTCGATGTTTCCACTTATCAAAAGCATATCCAGGTTCACCTGCTTTAAAAAACCTTTATCCACCATGGTCTGAACCAGTTTTATTAAGTCATCATAAAACCCGTCAATATTAAGAATCCCAATGGGTTTTTTGTGAAGACCAAGCTGTGCCCAGGTGATCATTTCGAAGAACTCTTCCAACGTTCCATAACCTCCGGGAAGGACGATAACACCATCACAAAGCTCATTCATTTTAGTCTTTCTCTCATGCATGGTTTCTACAAGAATAAGCTCTGTTAAATTTTTATGGGCGATTTCTTTTGATTTTAAAAACTGAGGAAGAACGCCGGTCACTTTTCCGTTTTCACTTAAGGCTCCGTTGGCTATTGTTCCCATTAAACCGGTCTCCGAGCCTCCATATACAAGCTGTATGCCTTGTTTGGCCAATGTTTTGCCCAATAAAAAGGCCTGTTCTTCATAGATTTTATCCGAGCCGAAGCTTGACCCGCAAAATACGGTGATACTTTTCATCATTGAATGAGTTTAAAATTAAAAATATCCAAAATCATAAGACTTTGGATATTCAATATAACAATATTATTTGATTTATTTCAAAGGGATATTCGCTAAAATATCTTTTGTAAAGCTCCAGAACTTCTGTGCTGAAGGAATATTTGCTTTCTCATCAGGAGAGTGCGCTCCTCTGATCGTAGGTCCGAAGCTTACCATTTCCATTGCTGGGTAATTAGCTCCGATGATTCCGCATTCCAGTCCTGCGTGGCAAGCTACTACATGAGGTTTTTCTCCGAATTTTTCTGTGTACAGCTTTTCCATTATCTGAACGATCTCAGAACCCGGCTTAGGCTTCCATCCCGGATAAGATCCGCTGAATTCTACATTCATTCCGGCTAATTCCGCTACAGATTTTAATTGTTCCGCTACAGAATATTTGGAAGAATCTACAGATGATCTGGTAAGGTTTAATATTTTAAGTTCTCCGCCTTTTAATTCCACTCTGGCTACGTTATTAGATGCTTCTACAAGATCTTTCACGTCCGGGCTCATTCTGTAAACTCCGTTGTGAAGCGATTTTAAAGTCAGGATGATCTTTCTGGAATCGTCTTCAGAAACTGCCTTCTCCGCTGAAGTAGAGTTTTCAATATTAATCTGGATTCCCGGTTCAACGGAAGCAAATTCTTCTAAAATTTCTTTTTTAAGAACGGTTACCTCTTCGATGAATTCTTGGGCATTTCTCACAGAAACTATAGCAACACCCTCTCTTGGAATGGCATTTCTAAGACCTCCGCTGTCAATAGAGATTAGTTGAATATTTTCTTTCGCGAGACCTTTGTAAAGAAGTCTTCCCAGAATAATATTGGCATTTCCGAAGCCTTTATGAATGTCCATTCCGGAGTGTCCTCCCTGAAGTCCTTTCACTTCAATTCTTACGGTCTGCCCTTTCGGAGCTTCAGTTTCATATTGCTGGGTAATGGTTACATCAACACCTCCTGCACAGCCTATATCGATTTCGTCATCTTCTTCCGTATCAAGGTTCAGCAGGATCTCACCTGTTAGTTGTCCCGGTTTTAAACCTAAGGCTCCTGTCATTCCTGTTTCCTCATCAATGGTGAAAAGTGCTTCCAGGGCAGGGTGGGGAATATCAGAGCTTTCAAGGATCGACATGATCGTTGCTACTCCCAAGCCGTTATCAGCTCCTAAAGTAGTTCCTTTTGCCTTTACCCAGTCTCCGTCAATTTCCATCTTGATACCTTCTGTTTCAAAATCGAAATTAATGTCATTGTTTTTCTGGCAAACCATATCCAAATGCGACTGAAGCACAACGGATTTACGGTTTTCCATTCCGGCAGTAGCCGGTTTTTTAATGATGACATTTCCTACTTCATCCACAGTAGTTTCAAGTCCCAGATTTTCACCAAATTCCTTGATGAAAGCAATTACTTTTTCTTCTTTCTTTGATGGTCTTGGAACAGCATTCAGTCTGGAGAAATTTTTCCAGATAATCTGCGGTTCTATATTAGATAATTCCATGAAATTTATTTTTCTCAAAATTACGAAATAAAAAATGCTTCCGTGAATTCAGAAGCATTTTTGTAAGTCGTTTTTAGGATAATTATCCCAATTGGCCAAGCAGCCTTATCGTTTTAACATCCGCATTCTCCGTAGATCGGCATTGTTTCTGTAGTCCCGTCTGGTTTTTCAATCGTCAGGGTTCCTTCAAATAATAAAGCCTCTTCGCCTTTTATTTTTTTACCTTTTACAGAGATTTTGTAGTTATCGTTTTCTATTTCTTTGGTGAGTTCTTCATCAGCTTCCATATCGCTTGAAGAGATCAGGTTCATAGCCAGTCTTTGCCCGTCCAGCTTCATATAAGCTGTTTTTCCGGCATCGTTGGCATAAATATATTTTTCAGCTTCAAAATCAGCCTTGTTTTTGGCAAAATAACATGAACATTCTTTGATTTCTTTCGGAAAAGGAAAGATATCCACCAGGATTTTTTCTGATGAAGCCTGAGCTTTTAGAGAATCCTTTGTTATATTCAAAGAATCGGCAGCTGGTGTATTGGTAACAGAACCTTTGTCCTTTTTACACGCGGTTAAAAGTAGTGCTGAAAAGAAAATAATCAGATATTTCATTGTGTGCTGTTTTTGTGGTTTAGCCTCTTGATCTTTCCAGAAGAACCATCATCAGTAATGATAAGATCACAAGACTTTCGTCTTCATCATCAATATCAATCAGTCTGTCCAGCTGAAATCTTCTTCCGAAGAATGAAGGCATTTTTTTCATTTTAAAATAGGCTTTCCCGTCAATTCCGGTTACGGTGTAAGAAGGATTAAGGAAATAACCGGTAAACATTCCGATGATTGGAATTTCACCTACGAAACCATCCCAGAATCTTACCCATGCACTGTCTTCCTGTACTTTGAATTTTGGCTGATCATTGGCATCAAGAATATCATAGCTTGCTTTCCAGATAGAACGCATCCCTTTTCTGGCCAGTCTTCCGTAATTTTTGTTTTCAGTAATGTCGTTCAGGGAATATGATGCATTGAAATCGATCCATTGATTGGCTCTGATTCTGAACAACTCTTTAGACTTGCTTTCATCATTGAAAACAATAACATCTTCTTTTAGTTTGAACATTTTCTGACGAACATAGGCTACATAGTTTCCGTTTTTATCAGTAATGTTGAAATCGCCGGCTAGTGTTGTGATTTTAAATTTGAAATCCAGCGGATAATTAAGATTTTTAAGTACCATTAGTTTATTTTTTCTTCCAATTAATATTTAGAGCTCAAAGATAAAGGTTTTTTTAGAGATTGAGGAAAAAAGAGGGATAAGGGAGAAGATAAAGGATAAAAGATAATGGATGAATAGATGAGAGATATGCAATTGCACTGCTATTGTTTATTTTACCCTAAACCCTAAACCCTAAACCCTAAACCCTAAACCCTAAACCCTAAACCCTAAACCCTAAACCTTAAATCTTGAACTCAAAACCATTGGTACTACTCAACTATATTCCTTATTTTTGCGCTATGGATTACCCTAGTAAAGTTTTGGCAAAGGCAGTAGATGAAATTTCGGGACTGCCCGGGATAGGACGGAAAACGGCTTTGCGACTCGCTCTTCATTTATTGAAACAGCCTAGCTCCAGGGCGATGAGCCTCGGAAACTCCTTAATTAATCTTGTTAATGAAATAAAATATTGTAGAGAATGTCATAATTTCTCAGATTTTGATGTGTGTGAAATATGTGATAACGAGAAGAGAAGCAGTGAGCTGATCTGTATTGTAGAAGATGTAAGAGATGTTATTGCTATTGAAAATACAGGAAAGTTTACGGGGAAATATCTGATTTTAGGCGGGAAAATATCACCAATGGAAGGAATAGGACCTTCCCAGCTGAATATCCCTAGTATTGAAAGAAAGCTGAATGAGGGAAAAGTCAAAGAATTCATCTTTGCACTGAGTGCTACGATGGAAGGAGATACAACAGCTTATTATATTTATAAAAAGTTTAAAAACTTCAATGTAAGTTTTTCCAGTATTGCCAGAGGAATTTCAGTAGGGGATGAGTTGGAATATGCCGATGAAATTTCTTTGGGAAGATCTATTATGAACAGGCTTCCGTATAACGAAAAAGATTAATATGAAGCTGTCAGTTATTATCGTTAATTATAATGTTACCCGGCTGCTCAGAAGCTGTCTCTTATCTGTTCAGAAATATACAGATAAGGAGACCTGTGAAATTATCGTTATTGACAATGCCTCTACGGACAGCTCGTGGAAAGATCTGGTCTCCGAATTTCCGGAAGTTCGTTTCATTGCCTCAGAATCTAATGACGGTTTTGCCATAGCCAATAATAAAGCCATTAAAACAGCATCCGGAGAATATCTTCTGATCTTAAACCCTGATACGGAACTGGAAGGTTTCTACATGCAGGAACTTCTGGATTTTGCCGATTCTAAGCCGGATTTTGGAGGACTTGGAGTCCGAATGCATGATGCGGAAGGTGTTTTTCTGCCTGAAAGCAAACGTTCTGTTCCTGATATGTTCAATTCTTTTGAAAAGCTGTTTACCAACTTTAAAAAGAACAATTCAAAGTCCTATTACAGGAATGATATTAATGAATATGCTGTAGCAGAAGTAGAGGTGGTTACAGGGGCATTTCTACTGGTGAAAAAAGACGTGTATGAGAAAATAGGAGGCTTAGACGAAGCCTATTTCATGTATGGTGAGGATATTGATCTTTGTTATACTTTATTGAAGCACGGCTATAAGAATTATTATTACGGAAAAGCTTCCATTCTTCATCATAAAGGAGAGAGTACGGTTAAAGATGAGGTGTACCTCGAAAGATTCTACGGAGCAATGCAGATTTTTATTGATAAGTATTATAAAAGCTCCAAACCGGTTCAGTATTCGTTTTTAAAGGCCGGGCTAAAACTGAGACATAAAATTGAAAGAATCAAGCTCAAATAAAAAAGCAGTTCAATAATTTGAACTGCTTTTGTTTTATATAAAAGTATAGACTTTTTATTATTTTGCCGGAGCTACCGGGGTTTGAGCCGGAGTTGTAGTAGAAGCCGGAGCAGACTGTTGCTTTGCCGGAGCCTCTTTTTTCACAGGCTGTTGTGCCGGAGCTGTTGTTGATGGTTTTCCGGTAACCACAACACTGATAAGGATAAGAACAATAATTATTCCTCCTAACGTCCATGTTGCTTTTTCCATGAAATCATTGGTTCTCTGTACTCCAAACTGTGCAGAAGATGCACCTCCGAAAGTACTGGAAAGGCCTCCACCTTTTGGATTTTGAGCCATAACAACAATTACCAATAAAACGCTGGCAATCATAACAAGAACCATCAATAGTGTAAATATAGTATCCATTAATTCTGATATCTTTTTGAATGGGCAAATTTAATCTTTTTTTACCGAACAACAAAAAAAGATGTCTGCAAATATCGTTTAAAATAAAAATGGCAGCTTTTGCTGCCATTTTTTATATGAAAACAGGTTGTTTTTATTTAAAATCTGAATCTTTAGCCTGGTTCAGCTGGTAAGCCTGTACAGTCAGATCTACATCCATTCCGCCCATATTCTGAATGATGGTAAACGGAAGTTTAACTCCTGAAACATCTTTGTAGTTGTTGTAGCTTGTAGGAATAGAACCTCCTTCAGATACTTTGATTTCTCCGGTTTTAAGGCCCGTCTTTACACTGTAGTAATAAGTGTCTTTAGGCCCTTTTACCACATATGAATCTTCATTGTTGTACTTTTCGATTCCTGCCACTTTAATATCCGCTGATTTTGCGAAAGTAAGCTCAGGAAAAAGTTCAGGATCTGCCATTTCAGCCTTTTCCTTGTCGCTTAAAGGTACTTTTTGTCCCTGTGCCTGCTGATAACCGTCTTTACCGTCAAAAACAATCTTCTGAAGGGTATTTCCTGCCATTTTCAGTTCCATAAGCATTTTACCACCTTTGGCCTGAATCAGTTTCATGCTCATATCCATTCCCTGGATTTTAGTAGTAGCATCCGAAGAAATAGACGTTACTTTCTGTACAGCCGCCAGACCACCAATTGCATTGATGTATTTATCCGCTACAGAAGCAGCAGTAACATTGGCGTCAGCCTTTTGTACAGCAGGTTTTGCAATTGGATTCGCTTCTCTGTCGAAATATTTTACCGGATAGCCCAGTTTTTCCAGTCCTTCAGAAATATCAGCGGCTTTTCCAGCGATGAAAATTCTGCTCTGGTTAGGAAGGATTGTAGCTTTAGCAGCAGCAGAAACATCAGCAACCGTTACTTTATCAATAGATTTCAGGTAATTGGAGTAGAAATCTGCCGGAAGGTCCTGTACTTTCTGGTTTAAAGCAAATCTTGCGATTGTTTCAGGTTTTTCAAGAGCCATGATGAAAGATCCTTTCAGTTTAGCCTTTGCATTTTCTAATTCCTGAGGTTTTATTGTGGTAATTCCGTTAAGTTCAGTCATAAATTCCTTAACAGCTTTATCAGTAACCTCATTTCTTACACTGGCTTCAGCAGAAAATACCGGAGTATATTTGCTGGCGCTCATGCTGGAGTAAGCTCCGTAAGTGAATCCGTTCTTCTCACGAAGGTTCATGAAAAGTCTGGCTTCAGCACCGCCTCCCAAAATATAATTGGCAATAGTAGCCGCAAAATAGTTAGGGTCTTTCATTTTTAAAGTATTGAGATTCCCTACAGATACTACAGATTGTACCGCAGAAGGAACATCCACTACATTAACCTCTGTCTTTGCCACGTTAGAAGCGGGTTCTAAAGCAGCAAACTTAGTACCTGCTTTTTTCCAGCCTGCAAAAGCTTTTTCAACCAAAGGCTTTATCTGGTCAAACTTCACGTCCCCTACAATCACAAGGTAAGCATTGTCCGGTGTATAATATTTGCTATAAACATTCTGTACATCAGAAAGTTGAATTTTATTGATTGATTCAACGGTTTCAAATTCTCCTCTTGAAGTATTTTTTCCGTACATCAATGCGTTGGAAACTCTTGACGCAATAGAAGGAGCATTTTTCTCGTCTGCCTTTAAACCTTCAATTGTTCTGTCTTTGGAATCTTTGATTTCCTCTGCAGAAAAGTTCGGATTGACAATAGCATCAGCCATCAGTCCTAAAACTTCAGGGAAATACTTTGATAATGAGCCTGCAGACGCACCTGCTGATGAGAAATTAATTTGGGCTCCTAAAAAGTCTACCTTTTTATTGAATTCGTCTTTGCTTAAGTTTTTAGTTCCGTTTTCAAGCTGCTCCGCCATGATCTCGCTTACTCCGGTTACATTTCCTTCATAATATGGAGGTCTGTCCATGGAAAGGCTTGCGCTTACTCTCGGCAGCTTGTTGTTTTCTACCACCATTACAGTAAGCCCGTTGCTCATCTGGAATGTTTTTGGCTTGGCAATGTTGATGGCAGGAGTTGGTCCCGGCTTTGGCATTGCGTTAAGGTCTATTTTTTGTGCAGAAAGCATTCCTGCGAATAAAAATGCTGCCGCTATATATGTTAATTGCTTTTTCATTTGTAAAAATTATTATGGTAATCAATTTTTTCCTGTACTCCGTAGATTACTTTTTCTCAGGAAGGTAGTTAATGATCACTCTTTGGTTAGGATTCAGATACTTTTTAGCAGCATTTTGCAGATCTTGTCTGGTGATGGATCTGTAAATGTCGATTTCCTTATTGATAAGGTTGGTATCTCCCATCAGTACGTGGTTGGTTGCTAGTGAAACAGCAATTCCCTGAATACTTGAGTTAGCGTTTACAAACTGATTTTCGAACTGATTCTGAAGTTTCTGATAATCTTCTTCGGAAATTAAAGTAGTCTGAACTTTTTTAATTTCTTCATCAATTACTTTTCTCAGATCCGCTTCAGGTGTAGGCCCCATCGGGATCGCAAAAAATGCAAAAACTCCGTCTTTTTCAAAAGCAAGCGGGTTAGCGGAAACCTGTAAAGCTTTCTTATCCTGATCTACCAGTTTTTTGTATAATACTGAAGATTTTCCACCGCTCAGGTAAGCAGAAAGCATGTCCAGTATTTTGGAGTCTCTTTCGGTATTAGCAGGCGTTCTGTATCCGTAAATATAAGCAGGAAGCTGAATATTGGCATCCGTATAGGTTACCACTTTTTCCTGAGTAATAGGAGCATCTTTAGTATAAGTTCTTGTAATAGCCGCTCCTTTCGGAATTCCTCCGTAATATTCCTGAATCCATTTTTTAGTCTGTTCAGATTTAATATCTCCCGCTACTACTAAAGTTGCGTTATTCGGGATATAATATTTTTTGTAGAAATTCTGGAATTCTTCCAGCTTGGCAGCATTAAGATCTTCCATAGAACCAATCGTAGACCAGTGGTACTGGCTGTTGGTAAACATATTGTTAAGAATAGCGGTGAAAAGATTTCCGTACGGTCTGTTATCCATACTCAGTCTTTTTTCTTCCTTTACAACTTCTCTCTGAGTATCCACCCCGATCTGGTTGATTACAGCATGGCGCATTCTTTCTGCTTCCATCCACAGTCCTAGCTGCTCGTTGTTGGAAGGGAAAGTCTCGTAATAATAAGTTCTGTCGTTGCTGGTGTTGGCGTTGTTCTGTCCTCCGTTAGAAGAAACAATTTTCATCCATTCGCCTCTTTTTATATTAGGAGTTCCTTCAAATAAAAGGTGTTCAAAGAAGTGTGCGAAGCCTGTTCTTTTTGTAGCCTCGTCTTTGGCCCCTACATGATACATTACTCCTGTAGTAACTACCGGTGCAGAATTATCCTGATGAAGGATTACATGAAGGCCGTTTGGCAGGTCATACTCTTCGAATTTAATTTGCTGTGCATTCAGCATCATTCCGAAAAAAGATGCAGCTGCAACAGAAAGAAGTCGTTTTTTCATAAAGCAGAAATTGTTTTGCATAAATTAGTAGAGAAAATACAGTATTTGTTACATTTCTTTATGTTTTTTTTTCATTTTTGTAAGGACGTAGAAATTATTTTAAAATCGGGATGAAAATTTACTCTGTTATATGGTTTGTCTTGTTCAGTATATTGATAAATGCACAGGAAATTACAGATAAAGAAGCCTTCAATAGGTGCCTGAAGGGATTTAGCAGGAAAACCTGTCTTTCTGATGAAGATAAGGATGGAATTCTTTTTTATCTGGATAAATGCCCTAAAGAAGCTGGGCCTGTAGAAAATAGCGGCTGCCTGCTGCCGGATCAGGACAAAGACGGAGTTTTGGATCAGGATGATGAATGTCCGGCAAATCCAGGGCCGGCAGAAAATAATGGATGCCCATGGATGGATACGGATAAGGACGGAGTTCAGGATAAAGATGATGCCTGCCCGGATGTATTTGGTGCAGCAGATAATCTTGGCTGTCCTCGACCCAAAAAAGATTGCAAAAAAGTATATGAAAGAGAGAAAACCCAATATAAAGAAGACCTGAAACAGGTTGAGAAAATGGATTTCAATCTACTTTTTACCATTATTTTAGAAGATGAGGATTTTAAAACATTCTTTATACCCAAAAGGAAATTTATTTTCCTGAGAAAAATAATTACAGGACCTTCTGCGGAATGTGGAAATGACCCTTATTATGATTGTCCGCATTTTGAAAAGATCATTGGGGCAGATGTTTTCAATAAATTGTGGAGCCCTGAAAATTTTAACAGATTCAGAAAAAAGACAGGTAGCAGTACCATCATTCCTGTACCGACTTTACAAAGAGGTGACGGAATTTTTTTCGGCCTGGAAAATGATGAAAATAATTACTTTGTAAATAATGGCATCACTCCGTTTTACAAAGGAAAAGTGAATGATAACGGAAGAATACAAAATATTTATTACATCTCCCCTCAAAAGCCTGTTGAAGATCTATTCATTACCAGAAAGGATGAGAAATTTATAGATATTGAGAGTGTGAGTTTCGGGATTGCAATGTATCCGAGGTACGACACTGAAGGTCATATGGGTTTTATGATCCAGCTGAGCTTTTCAGATTCTGAAGGAGCTTCCCGTAATGCACCGGCAAAATTCTATCAATTCAAAGAAAGAAAATGGGTTCAGATAAAAGGTCTTGAATAAGCAAACCTCTACAGCACTGAAAGAATACCCGTTCGGAAGTTAAATTGGTCTCATAATTTGAATTCTCCTTTGAATGCATTAATTTTGTGTTCCAAAAATTTTTTGCAGCATGGATTATCTGAAAGGACTCAATGAATCACAATATGAAGCCGTTACCTCTTTACAGGGACCTCTGATGGTACTTGCGGGAGCGGGCTCCGGAAAAACACGTGTACTTACGATGCGTATTGCCCACCTGATTAATAACGGAGTAGACCCTTTCAATATCCTGGCTCTAACCTTTACCAATAAAGCGGCCCGCGAAATGAAAGACCGTATTGCCAAGGTAGTAGGGACCAGCAATGCAAGAAGTTTATGGATGGGAACCTTTCACTCAGTTTTTGCAAGAATCCTGAGAATTGAAGCCCACTATCTGGGATACCCTTCCAATTTTACAATCTATGACCAGCAGGATGCCCTGAATGTGATCAAGAAAGTATTGAAAGACATGAATATCGATGCCGATCTTTATAAACCTAAAAAAGTTCAGGCGAGAATTTCGACGTATAAAAACAACCTGATCACGGTAAAGGCCTATTTCAACAATCCGGAACTGATGGAAGCAGATGAAAAAGCCAATATGAAATTTATCGGGCAGATCTATCAGAGATATGTGGATGCTTGTTTCAAAAATGGGTCCATGGATTTTGACGACCTTCTGCTAAAAACTAATGAACTTTTGACCCGTTTTCCGGAAGTACTGGCTAAATATCAGGACAGATTCAGATATATCATGGTGGATGAGTACCAGGATACCAACCATTCACAGTACCTTATTGTAAAAGCACTGGCTTCAAAATTTGAAAATATCTGTGTGGTAGGGGATGATGCCCAGTCGATTTATTCTTTCCGAGGAGCAAATATCTATAATATCCTCAACTTTAAAAAAGATTATCCTGACGCCATTACTGTTTCACTGGAACAGAATTACCGTTCAACACAAACGATTGTGAATGCTGCCAATGTTGTGATCGCAAAAAACCTTCAGCAGTTCAAAAAGAATGTATTCAGTGATAATGAAGAAGGGGATAAAATCAAAGTATACCGTTCCCTTTCCGATGCGGATGAAGCTAATTTCGTAGCTGGAAATATTTGGGAACTGCGTAACCGCGACCAGAGAAAATACAGTGATTTTGCCATTTTATACAGAACCAACTCTCAGACCAGAGCGTTTGAAGATGCATTAAGACGTAAAAATATTCCATACAAAGTATATGGAGGACTTTCCTTCTATCAAAGAAAAGAAGTAAAAGACCTTATTGCTTATCTCAGACTTCTGATCAATGAAAATGATTCTGAAGCGCTGACAAGAATCATCAATTACCCTGCAAGAGGAATCGGAGAAACTACACAGAATAAGCTGATTGTTTTTGCAGATGCCCAAAATGTTTCCATTTCAAAAGTTTTGGATAATCTTCCGATGTATGCTCCGCAATTAGGCTTGAATAATGGAGTTTTAAATAAGCTAAATGATTTCTGGTCGATGATCAAAGCATTTCAGGTACTGCTGAAAACTGAAACGGCTTACAGCGTAGCGATGGAAGTGGCAAAACGAAGCGGACTGATCAAGTTTTTAAAAGATGATCAGACCCCCGAAGGAATTTCCCGTGTAGAAAACGTACAGGAATTAATGAACTCCATGCAGGGATTCATTGAAGAGCAGATGCAGTTGGAAGACGGAGACCCAAGCCTTTCCAACTTCCTTGAAAACATTGCCCTTTCTGCCGATACTCAGGATAAAGAACTGGAAGATGATATGGTCTCTTTGATGACAATCCACCTTTCAAAAGGTCTCGAATTCCCGGTAGTTCACCTGGTTGGACTTGAAGAAAATCTTTTCCCGAGCTTTATGAGTTCTGCAACCCGCGAAGACCTGGAAGAAGAAAGACGTCTGTTTTATGTGGCACTGACCAGAGCAGAGAAACAGGTGTTCTTTTCATATGCCATTTCCCGGTTCCAATGGGGAAAAATTACAGATGCCGAGCCTTCACGATTCTTAAGCGAGGTAGATGAAGAATATATTGAATTCATCAATCCGGCCATGGAAAAAAGATTCATCAATAACGCCGGGCTTAAATCCAATATTTTTGATGAGTATCCTTCTGAACAGCGTTCTTTCAGAAAAGTAGAAAAGAAAACGATTGATAGGGGAGATACTTCACAACCAGCTCCTGAAGTAAAAAAACTGAAACCAGTAAGTACAGCCAGAATTATCAATCCAAGCGGGGCCTCTTCCCAGGATATTGAAGTAGGCGATAAAGTAAGACATGACCGCTTTGGAATCGGAGAAGTGACTTTCCTGGATGGAACAGATCCTCAGAACATCAAAGCCAAAGTTGTTTTTATGCATGAAGGTGAGAAAAACCTGATTCTGAAATACGCTAAGCTTACGAAAATATAGAATTCTTCGGTACAGAACTGAAATAACAATATAAAACGGATCCGGTTAAGGATTCGTTTTTTTTGTTGTAGAGAAGGAGAGTTGAGATAATAGACAGATAGATAACAGCTGGATAGATGATAGAGGTAACGGTGAATGGTCAATTTTGCTGCGCAAGGGAATGGTGAGTTTGGGAGTTTGAGATTCAGAGAAAAGATAATAGACGGATAGATAATAGATATTCGGGTTAAGAATAATAATCTCAGTTCAGGATAAGAAAATCAGACTTATATTAAGAGCTATAATTGGTAAACAATGTATAATTTTTTGTAAAAAAACGATATTATTTGAGCTTTTTTAAGTGCTCCGTAGAAGTACTCTGTTCATAGAATTTAATATATGATCTAAGGTGAGCTCCGTAGGAGCGACCTGATAATTATAATGATTAATATGTTACTCTGATAGAGCTTTAATACGACAAAATTTGAAAAACAATTATAATCTCAGTCCGGGATAAAATGTCTGATTTAGACTGGTTTGAAACTGGGAGAAGGAAAGTTATTAAGATCATTAAAAATAAGTGTTGATGTTTAAGGTAATTTGATTTTACAATAGTTTTCAATACTTGTAACTAAAAGTAACTTCTCGCTTCCAGCCTTATATACTTAAACTCGTTAATTCGAACTCAGGTTAATAATAAGAAATGAATCAAAAATAGGTCTTGCCTGATATGAGATACAGAACTGGAACCTTCAGTCTACCACTTAAAACCCGGTAGAGTTTATCTATAGAGGGCTTTACTCCAATATAAAGATCTCATCAATTTCCATCGCCAATCTTTCCGCTTCCATCTGCATAGACAAAAACTATAACTCTTTTTCAAAAAACAAAAGTCTATTAATTTTGTAGACTAATAAAATTACTTTACATTTGCCACTCAAAAAAACATAAACTATTAATTGATGTAAAGGATATGAAAAATAAAAATACCATCTTATCAGCTTCCGTCTTATTTTTTCTGGGAAGTTTTGCTTTCGGGCAGGAAAAAGAAAAAGACAGTCTGAAAACAAATAATGTAGAAGAAGTCGTGGTTCTGGGCTCAAGAGCGGGAGCCAGATCAAAAGTCGACAGCCCGGTTCCTGTGGATGTATTCAATATCAAAGAGGCTTCTGTAGTTCTTCCGCAATCAACTATAGGACAGATACTGAACTCGCTGGCTCCGTCTTTTACTTCTACCATTCAGACGAATTCTGATGGAACAGATCACTTAGACCCCGCCCAGCTGAGAGGATTGGGACCTGATCAGGTTTTGGTTCTGGTGAATGGAAAAAGAAGACACACTTCAGCACTGGTGAATGTGAACGGAACTCCGGGAAGGGGAACGGTAGGAACCGACCTTAATGCCATTCCTTCATTTGCCCTGAACAGAATTGAAGTGCTTCGTGACGGAGCTTCTGCCCAGTATGGATCAGATGCCATTGCCGGAGTTATTAATTTGGAATTAAAAAAAGATACGGGAAAGCTGACGGGACAGGTAAGCTACGGCGGAAATTTAACACCAACAGCGAATGACCATACCGGAAATTTTGACGGCCAGAATATTCAGCTAGATCTTAATTATGGAAACAAAATCGGGAATAAAGGCGGTTTTTATAATATTACCTGGTCTTCACAGTTCAGAGATCCTACTTCCAGAGCAGGAGCAGAAAGCGGATCCATCTATAATGCCTATAATGCCATTGAAAAACGAGCGCTGAACGACGGGGTAAATCTTTCTTCTCTGTTCAGCAATATCAACAATACCCCAAATTCACAGCAGCTTATTGATTATATTCACCAATATTCACAGGGAGTAGGTTATTTCAGCGCGGCACAGCAGAGTGCAATTCAAAATACATCGATTATCCAGGATATAAAGGATGCCCAGGGAAATGTGATCCAGAAAGGACTTCAGTCCTTGCTGAATTTTGATGTTACCGATCAGGAACTGGCTTACAGAGGGCTAACAAGGAAAGATTTCAATATGCAGGTTGGCCAGTCTAAGCTGAACAATCACCAGCTTTTTGCCAATATAGAAGTTCCGGTAAGTGATGACTGGAAAGTGTATTCATTTGGCGGATACAGCATAAGACACGGTGTTTCAGGAGGATTTTACAGAAAGCCTAATCAGAGCAGAACGTTCACAGGATTGTATGCAGACGGTTATCTGCCACAGATCGGAACAGATATTCAGGATTTATCACTTGCAGCCGGAATCAAAGGAAAATGGAACGGCTGGCATATTGATTTAAGTAATACCTTCGGACAGAATTCATTTACCTATAACATCAGAAATACAGGAAATACTTCTTTAAGATTTAATTCTCCAAGAGATTTTAATGCCGGAGGGCTAAGGTTTTCCCAAAATACCATCAATTTAGATTTCTCTAAAAAATATGATGTCTGGAATGGGATTAATGTCGCTTTCGGAGGAGAACATCGCTATGAAAATTTCAAAATAACAGCAGGAGAAGAAGCTTCCTATGCAACCTATGATGTTTCCGGAAATATATGGAATAACAACAGCCCGAGACCTACGGATTTTTTCGGAAATGCACTTCCGGGAGGATCTCAGGTGTTTGGAGGATTCAAGCCGGTGAATGCTGTAGATAAAAACAGGCAATCAGTAGCAGCCTATGCGGATGTGGAGTTCAATTTTACGAACTGGCTTTTGGTGGATGCAGCAGCGAGATATGAGAATTATTCAGATTTTGGATCAACTTTCAATTATAAATTAGCTTCAAGAATAAAAGTAGCGCCCAATTTCAATGTAAGATTGGCCGGATCTACAGGGTTCAGAGCACCATCTATTCACCAGATCTACTATAATGTAACATCTACTTTGTTTACGAACAGCCAGCTTCTGGAAGTAGGTACATTCAGCAATGATTCAAGAATTGCAGAATTACTGGGAATTCCCAAGCTGAAGCAGGAAACGTCCAAATCGGCAAGTGTAGGATTTACTTACAGAATTCCATCCGCGAACTTATCAGTTACAGCAGACGGATATTTTACAAAAATAGACAACAGAGTTATTCTTACCGATCAGTTCTTAAGAGCCAACGTACCAACAGCAGCTCAGGAAGCTTTTGATGCGGAAAATGTAAGTGGCGCCCAGTTTTTCACCAATGCCATTGATACCGAAACAAAAGGCGTAGATGTTGTGATTGCTCATAATATAAGAGTTTCAGGATTGAAACTGGATAACAGTTTTGCCGTAAATCTCAGCCAGACCAAGAGAGTAGGAAATATTCATTCTTCCGGATTACTGCAGTCTGCCAACCTTGAAAATACTTATTTTTCTGAAAAATCAAGAGTATATCTGGAAGAAGCAGTTCCAAGGGTAAAAGCCAGTTTGTCGCATACCCTTTCATGGAAAAATGCCAGTTTCTATCTTAGAAATACCTATTTCGGAAAAGTAACCGGAGCAGATATTATTGATGCCAATGGCGATGGAATTGTGGGGCCTAACGAGCACCAGCAGATCACGGCCAAAATTATTACGGATCTTTCACTAGCCTATCAGTTTACAAAAAATGTAGGATTGACTGTAGGGGTAAATAACCTGTTCGATATTTATCCAACCAGAAACCTTACTGCATCTACCAACAATGATCAGTTTGTGTATTCGCGTTCTACTTCACAGTTCGGGCAGAACGGAAGATATGTGTTCTCCAGACTTAGTTTCAACTTTTAATATTTTTTTTCACTTTCTATTATTATTAAAACAGGTCCCTTTTGAGGACCTGTTTGTTTTGTAATCTGGAATCCAGATATTTTCTCTGAATTATTTCCACATTTTCAAATTATAGGCAGCTTCCCAGAAATGAAACTCCATTCTTGATGACATGACAAATGCTTCGGTCATTTTTTTCCGGGTTTCCTCCGTACTGTTTTTAGCAGCTTTATCACAAATCGCGATAGCATGATCTACAGCCACGGAAAATTCATCACCGCCATAAGTATCAATCCACTTCTGGTAAGGATTATGATTGGTCTTAGGCAGGCTTAAAATATAATTCCCGACTTCCCTGTAAATCCAGAAACAGGGCAATACTGCAGCAATAGCCACTTCTATAGCTTCCAGAGCGGCAGTGCTTCTCAGAAAATGGATATAATGATGGCAGGCAGGCTGTAAAATACCTTTATCCGTAACGCCAAAATCCACGAAATAAGATTCATGTAAGGCATTTTCTACCACAATAGCATTTTCAGCAAACCTCATGAAAGCCAGTACTTCATGAATATCCTGAATTTTTGCAGCAATTAATGAAAGTGTCCGCCCAAAGTGTTCAAGATATAAAGAATCCTGAGCCATATAAAAGCGGAACTTTTCCTGAGGAAGGGTACCGTTTGATAATTCTTTAATAAAAGGCATATCCAGAATAGATTGATACCGTTCTTCTATAACCTGCCAGGTGTGTTCAGACCATTTCATTTTTGATAAGTTTTTGAGGATTAAAAAAGTGATTCAGCGGACCATTTCCAAAGCCGGTTTGTACATCTTTTCCGTTTTCTATAGCCTGATATACATACTGTTGTCCCAAAGAAACGGCATCATACAAAGTTTTACCCTGCGCAAGATAGGCAGCGATGGCAGAGGACAGGGTACAACCGGAACCGTGGGTGTTATTGGTGTCGAATTTTACCGTTTCAAAAGAACGATACTGTTCATTTTCATCGTAATACAATGAAGTTATCGTTGAGGTTTCCTGATGTCCGCCTTTAAGAAGAATGCTTTTACAACCCAGCTTTTTGATCTTTTCCCCTGCCATGTATAAATCTTCAAGGGTATGAACAGACGTATCAGCCAGAATTGCGGCTTCATCCATATTCGGAGTGATAACATCTGCTATCGGAAAAAGTTTTTCAATGATGGCGGTGATGGTCTCTTTCTCAATCAAACGGTGTCCGCTTGTAGCTACCATGACAGGATCAAATACAAGGGGTGTTTTTTTATATTTGGCTAAAGTAGAGACAATGGTTTCCACCAATTGAGGAGTATGAACCATTCCGATTTTAATAGCATCAGGGAAAATATCATCAAGAATGGCTTCGATCTGATCTGCCACCGCTTCTACAGGAACAGGATATATTTTTCTTACTCCCTGTGTATTCTGTACCGGTAAAGCAGTTAGTACCGATGTGGAAAAGCAGCCTAAAGCAGAAGCTGTTTTAATATCAGCCTGAATGCCTGCACCGCCGCTTCCGTCAAATCCGGCAATCGTCAATACGGATGGGTATTTATATTTTTTCATTTTAAAATTTCATTTTTTAATTCATAGGCTGCCTTTTGAGGATGGGGAGCACTGCAAATCGCAGAAACAACAGCAATGCAGTCCGCACCGGCGTTGATAACTTCTCTTGCATTTCTCAGATGAATATTACCGATGGCAACCAATGGTTTATCAGTAAGGTTTCTGATCTTTGCCACTCCTTCAAGTCCCCATTCCGTTATGGTATCCGTTTTGGTTGAGGTTTTAAAGACAGGGCTTATTCCTAAGTAATCAGACACTGAAGTCTGTTCGTTTTCAAGCTGTGAAAGGTATTCAATAGAGTAACCGATCATTTTATTCTGAATGAGAGGCTGTCGTCTCAGATAAACAGGTGAGGCATCACTGTTACCTACATGAATTCCAGCTGCGTTTACTTTTTCCGCTACTTCAATATTATCATTAATGATGAGCGGAATATTGTATTTTTCTGTAATTTCAATAAGCTGCTGTGCTTTCTTAAGAAATGAAGCAGTGCTGCTGTTTTTTTCTCTCAGCTGCATAACATCAACCCCTCCAAGAATGGCCTGCTCAGCTACTTCAAGAAAATTTTTTCCGGCACAGTCTGCCTCGGAAATAACCAGATATAGCTGATAAGGAAAAGAAGAAAGGCTCATTTCTGTTCAATTTTTATATGGCTGAAAAATTCTTCTTCAGTAATGTTGTACAATTTATCCAAAAGATTGACCTGAAGACTTCCAGGACCTTTACTTTCCCGGACAGCCAGTTCTCCCGATATACCCAGCAATGCCATTGCCGCAGCGGTGGCGATGGCCTTATCTTCCTGAATCCCAGCAAAAGCACCTGTTAATGCACTGGCAGAACAGCCGAGACCCGTTACTTTGGTCATCATCGGATGTCCGTTTTTGATATGAATTTCCTGTTTTCCGTTTAAAATAATATCTGTTTCCCCGGAAATACAGACTGTTGTATGATATTGTTCTGCGAGAATCTGTGCTGCGTGTACAGCTTCATTGCTTTGTGCGGTACTGTCTACTCCTTTTGTTATTGTAGTATTAGCCTTTGCAAGAGCAATGATCTCAGAAGCATTCCCTCTGATTACCGAAGGTTGATATTGTAAAAGCTGTTGTAAAACATCATCCCTATATGAAGTAGCTCCGGCTCCTACAGGATCCAGAATCCATGGTTTATTGATGGAATGGGCGGTTTCAGCAGCGATGAGCATAGATTCTGTCCAGTATTCATCAAGGGTCCCGATATTAATAACTACGGAATGGACAATATTAACCATTTCGCGGATCTCAGATTTTGCGTGCGCCATAATGGGGGAAGCTCCTGCAGCCAAAAGAGCATTGGCTGTATTGTTCATAACGACATAATTGGTAATGCTGTGAACCAGAGGAGATTTTTGTCTGACAAGCTGTACCTGTTCCCAAAGTATTTTTTCCATTGTTATCATTTAGAATAAAATAAAAAATAGCTTCAGGAGAAATCCAGACAAAAGATACACTGCGGGCAATGTATTTTTGCTTTTCCCTACGTCGGTGTAAGCCGTATCAGGTTCAAAGGGACTCTCTCAATTCTTTTTCAGAATACCCCTAAAGCAAGACAAATGTATAAAAATTATCAGAGCAGGCAAAAAACTGGCAATGCATTTTCCTTTCTTTCAGGAGTATCCAGTCCTTTTCAATAAAAACTGATCTCAATTAAAAAAATAGAAGATGAAAACTTTAGCCTTCAACGAATCCTGTTAATTCAACAGGACAAAAAAATCTGCGTAATCTGCTTTATCAGAAAAATAAAATAGATTGGTTAAAATTTTTCTTTCACGCAAAGATTATTTTTGATACTGCATATTTCAGGAGGCAAAGAGTAGAATCAACTGCGTTGGTTCGATGAAGCTGTGGATTAACCTTCGGCTGTTTTAATTCATAAATAATTGAACACAACTGAAAAAGATAGCTTAAAATCTTTGATTTTCTTGCGCCCTAAAAACATTATAATAATTAAAATCTTTGTGCCATTGCGTTAAGCCAACAGAAAACTTGCTCAATCTTTGAGTTTTAAAAGCACAAGCATCTGTGAAATTTGTGGGATCTGTGGGAAATAAAAACTTTTAAGAAGCCCTTCAGTGCATTATTTCTTCTGGGAAACAATAAAATCTACCATCTGATCTACCATTTGGTCCAGATAGGCTTTATCAGTTGTGGAAAAACTGTGTACACCATTATTAATGACGATTAAAGACGTCTGAACTTTTGCTCTTTTCAATTTCCTATGCAGCTTTTTAGACTGGCTTAAAGGAACTACCGTATCCTTATTTCCCTGTACAATCAAAGTAGGAACTCCATCAGAAACGAAATTAACAGGCGATATGGTTTTTAAGTATTCTATGGCTTTTTGCTGATCTTTGTTGATATCATATCCTGAAAGTCCTTTTACCAGATTCTGCTGCAGGCTGATGATCTTTTTAGAGATCATTCCGATGATAGAAACCGGAATAGTACCCGCACTGGTATGAAAAAGTTTATTAAGATCTGCCGGACCATAATGATCGATCACATAATTCACTTTTGCAGAATAAGATGAAAGTTCCGGGCTGCCGATATAAGTGTTATCAGGAGTATAGGCCGCAAGCAGTGAAAGATGAGCTCCTGCTGAAGCTCCGAAAAGTCCGATGTTATTGACGTCAAAATTATATTTCTCCGCATTTTTCCTGACCCATCTTACGGCATCTTTAGTATCTTCTAATGGTAAAGGGAAATGAGTGTTATCATTCAGGAGCGTATAGTTGATACTGATCACTGCATATTGTCTGGCGATCAGTTTTTTAATGGTATTTTCAACATAATCATCGGCAAGGATCATTTTATCACCTTCTATCCATCCACCTCCGTGAACGTAGATTAAAACCGGAAACCGTTCTGTGAAAGTATTTTTAGGAACATAAAGATCCAGAGCAACAGGACTTCCTTTTCTATTGGTTTTGTATACAATATCTTCGGAAACCGATGCTATTTCCGGAAGCAGGGAACTCTTTACGCGCGGAGCCTGAATTGGAGATTGTGAAAAAGTCTGCGCAAAAAAAGACTGTGAAAAACTTAAAAATAAAATAAAAAACAGGTTTGTAAAAAACCTGTAAAGTGATATGTTATTAATTCTTGAATACATAATAAACTTTTTTTAAGGAATGTGTTATTTTACTAACTCCTCAAAAAGCTTACCAAAGGTGGTCTCCAGATCTTTGGATTTTCCGGGATGTGGTCTGGAAGTCTGTAGAACAGAGCTTCTCACAGCCGTCAGCCAGCGGAAACGTTCAGGAATGTCCAGAAGGGCAATAGGTCCGCCGTCTTTGCCGCCTTCAGCAATTTTTTTGAAACTTTCCAGATTGTGGATAATATCTTCATAATCGAGTTTGCTGTGCATCAGTTTGAATTTATCAGGACACAGGTAGAATTCCACACGGATGAACTTCTCTTTTTTAGAAAACATTACCAGCCCGATATTGAAAAATTCTTCCCTTTCAACTTTAGGCACCAGTCGTATCACGGCGTATTCGTATATTTTATCCTCTTGCATTTTTGGCTTCGTTTACAAAGATTGGGGAATTTTCCAGTCTGGTTTTCAGGAACTGGAAATAGATTTCACGGATCTCTTCAGGAGTTTCATCAGCATCATCCCAATGCAGCCAGTCTTCAGGGATCAGATTGACGATGTCTCTGAAAAGAGTATCATTCAATACAGTATGGGCAAATGCATCTGCTTCATCCAGCATTTTGGCTTGTGGGAGCAGTACATGATCTTTTACATACTTAAACGGTGTCTTGGCTGCTGCATCAAAATTCTGCCATGAGTGGTGGAAGTAAAAAGAAGCTCCGTTGTCTATCACCCAGAGTTCTTTATGCCACATCATGAGATTGGTATTTCGGAATGTTCTGTCTATATTCGTAATAAATGCATCCAGCCATACAATTTTAGAGGCCAGAAGCGGATCGATCTTCACACTGGGGTCATAGGTAATAGAACCGGAAAGATAATGAAGCCCCAGATTCAGGCCTTCTGAAAATTTCAAAAGATCCTGGATTTCCTCATCGGCTTCCGTTCTTCCGAAATCTACATCCAGGTTAACCAGTACCAGTTCAGGGATCTTCAGCCCTAAAGCTTCTGTGATCTTTCCGCCCAAAAGTTCGGAGATCAGCATTTTTACTCCATGGCCGGCACCACGGAATTTCAGTACATATTTAAAATCATCGTCAGCTTCTGCCAAAGCAGGAAGAGAGCCGCCTTCCCTCAGGGGAAGGATGTAACGCATTACGGTTACTGTTCTTAAATCCAGCATTCAGCAAAAATAAGGTTATTTTTTCAGAATCTTTTTAGTGAATTCCGTTTCTCCCGCTTTATATTTTAGCAGATACATTCCGGAGGAAAGATGATTCAAAGGAATAGTATATCCTGAAACCGTTTTTTCAAGTTTGTAACGAAGCATCCGTCCTGCAGCATCTGTCAATGAGATCATTGAAATTTTCCCATAGGTATCAATGTTGATGAAATCCTGTACCGGATTAGGGTAAATATGAATGGAAGGTATATTCTGTTCTTTTGTTCCAAGCGTCTGAATAGCTACAGGTTTAGTTTTTATTGAGCTTTTATTGCATGCATTGGTGGTGAGACTCACCTGATAATTGCCAGTAGAAGTATAGGTATGTTGAGGGTTTTCCAATGTTGAAATCGTTCCGTCTCCGAAATTCCATAGAAAAGACGTTGCATTTTGTGTTTGATTGGTGAACTGTACGGAATTTCCGGATATAGTGTGGGTAAACCGTGTAGGAACATCATTGGTACTGACCAACCATGTATCCAATCCATTGAAAACGATATTTTTTACAATACTTTTTATAGCCTGCGATTCCATAGTAGTAAGGTTTCCATTGAAAGAGGCAAGTTCGGGATCTTTCTTAAATATCAGGGTATAGAAAGTATAAGCTGCTGCCATTGAACCTAAATAGCTTGGGTGTGATCCGTCTGAAGAATAAAGTTCCATTTCCGGATGCTGCTGTCGGATCATTCTCCAGACTTTTCCAACGGGAGAAATAAGGCTTTCATTAAGGCTGGCCATTTCTGTATATCGGGTAGAGATCAGATCATCCATCCCTTCATAAGTACATACCGCTGTATTACCATTGGCACAATTGGTTGCATCTCCGCTTTTGTAGCCCCATGTCATAAAAAATATGGGATTTCCGCAGGCATTGGTACTTTTTATCAGTTCTGCAAGCTGCTTTGCATAGGGAAACATTTCATTTTGGATGTATGAATTAGGGAAAGAAGGAATCTGGCTTTGCTCCTGCAAGACTACATAATCCCAGTTTCCCTGGTTGATTACTGAAGTAACGTCCGGATTTTGTGCATGCTGTTTCAGTCGGGATCCGCCTATTGCGTGGCTTTCGTAGGCTAAGCCATCTCCGGTAGAAGCTGCGATCAATTTTACCAGCTCCGGCAGATTATTGGTGTACGTATAGCTGTTTCCTACAAAGAAAACTCGTTTTACGGTTTGACTGAAGATGAATGAAAATGAAATTAAAAATAAAAAGAGTAGTGTTTTTTTCATATATTTAATTTAGAGTGGATATTACAAATATAACTGTTATTCAAAATATAATACAGTAAATCAAATGTTTATTTATGAAATTGATAAAAGACTTTAATATAAAGCTGGAAAATCCCGATACTAAGACATTTCTGGCTGATGCTTTTTATTCTGAAACCGATGCAAAACTACCGCTGGTCATTTTTGTTCATGGTTATAAAGGCTATAAAGATTGGGGAGCCTGGAGGCTTATGGCTGAAAAGTTCGCGGAAGCCGGTTTTTTCTTTGTGAAATTTAATTTTTCCCATAACGGTACAACGGTAGATGACCCCCGTAATTTTGCTGACCTGGAAGCCTTCGGAAATAATAATTATTCTAAAGAACTTTCCGATTTAGGGGTGGTTATCGATTATTTTAGTCATCATCCTAAAGTTGATGATCAGAAGATCATTCTGATCGGTCATAGCAGGGGAGGAGGGATTTCTATTATTAAAACGTATGAAGATGAGAGGATCAACGGGCTGATTACCCTTGCCAGTGTAGATACTCTGGAACGCTTCCCGAAAGATGAGGCTCTTGAAAGCTGGAAGAAAAACGGAGTGTATTATGTCCTGAACGGGCGTACCAGACAGGAGATGCCTCATTACTATCAGTTTTATGAAAACTTTGAACAGAATATTCACCGTTTTGATGTGGAAAGAGCAACTGAAATGGCAAAAGCCTACGTGCTGGTTATCCATGGAACAGATGATGAAAGTGTGAGTGTGAAAAATGCTGAACATCTTCATATTCTCAACCCGAATTCTGAACTCTTTTTAGTAGAAAATGCAAATCATACTTTCGGATCAAAAGAACCGTGGATAGAAAACAGACTTCCGGAACACCTGAATACCGTTACAGAAAAATGTATTGAATTTATCCAAAAAAATATAAAATAAAACTTGTCTGGAACAAAGTTTGAAGCGATACGCTAAAAAATAGTAATCACCCTATTAAAAGTAATTATGAAAAAATTAATGGTATGCGTTGCCGCATTTTCATTGCTGGCCGCTGTTTCATGTAAAAAAGAGGTACCTAAAACAGCTCCTGCTGAAACCGTTAAGGAAGTTGTACTGGCACAAAATATCCTGACTAAGAACGTAGGCAAATATCCGACTGATATTAACCTCTTTGAGGACAAAGAATTAACCGACAGACTTAAAAAGCTTATGGGAGCCGATTATGATGAAATGGTTAAAAATTTCAATGTTGTAAGCCCTATTAAAGCGGAAAATGAAGTATACAGAGCCAACGGATGTATGCAGCATAATTGTCCGGGATATTATGCATTTATTTATTTTGATGCTAAAAATGATAACCTGAATGTTCTAATAGACAGAGACGGCAAAGTGAAAGAGTATGCTGAAAAAGGCAAAATAGAAGTCAGTGAAGAACTGAAAACAAGATAATAAGTTTCTATTTTTTGATAAAAAAGGAGTGAAAATGAACTTTCACTCCTTTTTCATATTTTAATTCATTCTGATTACCTGATTAAGATTTTCCAGGCTTCTTCAATTTTGCTTTCCAGCAGTAATTTCTGGGCATCAGAATGGATATTTTCATCCGCATGGAAATCTCCGGCAGGAAGTACTTCTGTATTGGCAAGCATTCCAAGATCATTTCCTGTAAATACTTTGCTGTATTTGATGGCATCCGGCAGAAGATCAAAACCGATTCCTTTGGTCACCAGAGGTTTCGGAACCTCAAAAAGGCTGTTTTCATTGCTTCTGGAATACCAGTTGCTTCCTAATCTCGCTACCATATCCAGTTTTGCCTGGTCAAGATTTCCTGCTTCATTTAAATATTCTTCCCTGATATGGATTTTCTGAACTTCACAGATCACCAGATTTCCGGCTCCGCCCTGATCTCCCAGAGATTTTACTTCTAAAACTTTACATTCAAAGTTAACCGGGCATTCTTCAATCAGTTTTGGTTTCACCAGGTCTGCATCTTTCATCGTGAGACCAGACTTCACAAACTCATTTACTCCTGTTTCATATTCTGTAGAAGCTAATGAAATTTGCTGTACAATAGGAAAGTTAACGGTTCCAATCACAACTTCCGGAACTTGAAGAACATTTTCCAGGGTATGTTTCGTGGTATTGTCACGCACTCTTCTTGAAGGTGAGAAAATCAATACCGGAGGAACCGTACTGAACATATTGAAAAAACTGAATGGAGATAAGTTGATATTTCCATCCTTATCAACTGTAGAAGCCAATGCAATAGGGCGTGGTGATACAGCAGTCTGCATAATGGTCTGCAGCTGAACGGAGGTTATTTCAGAGGGGATTACTGTTTTCATTTTTTTATTTTTTAACACTTAAGAGTTATTTTAGTTATTTCTGAAGCTGTTTATTGAAGTACACTTAAGTTTGAAAATCTACGATTTTCATTCTTTTGGAAGTTCTTTAAATACTTTTGATGCGAAAGATTCACATCCTTCATGATAAAGATTGGTAACATTGAAATTAACTAGTATAGCTCGTGGCGCTTTTAAAAGATTCATATAATTTATTGTTTGTGCTTTATGGATCTGATGAATTTCAGCAACTGATTTTAACTCCAAAACAATTAATTCTTCAATCAAAAAATCACATTTAGCTTACAATTGATATGAGTTCCTTTATATGAGAATGGAATCTCAAGTTCACTTTGGTATTTTATACCTAACAGATTAAACTCTTTTTCTAAACATTGATGATACACTTCTTCATATAAACCAGGTCCGGCCAGCTTATGAACTTCAATACAGGCTCCTATTATTTTATACGATAGTTCATTAATCAATTTTTGTGTAATCATATTTAAAATAGAATTGAAAATCGTAGATTTTCAAAAAAACTAAAGTGAACTTAAATTTACCATTATCATGTAACTTAAAAATACTAAAGTGTTTTAGAAAGTTATACCGTTGGAATAATTTTCCCGCTTACTTCACCAAATCCTACTCTCACACCATCTTTTTCAGCCCAGGCTTTCATAATAACGGTATCGTTGTCCTCGATGAATTTTCTTTCCTGGCCGTCTTTTAATGATAAAGGATTCTGACCTCTCCATGTTAATTCCATCATAGAACCGAAAGATTTAGGATCGCTTCCAGAAATAGTACCGCTGGCATACATATCACCCACTTCTATGTTACATCCGTTTATGGTGTGGTGTGCCAGCTGCTGGGTCATGCTCCAGTACATATGTTTGTAGTTGCTTTCGCAGATCAGGTTTTCTTCACCGTTTTCAGGCTGGAGGTATACTTCAAGATTGATGTCGTAATTTTTATCTCCTTCAATTTTCAGATAATCCAATACTTCAGGATCCTGTACAGGAGAAGCGGTTCTGAATGGTTCTAAAGCCTCAAGGGTTACTACCCATGGGGAAATGGATGAACCGAAGTTTTTAGCAAGGAAAGGTCCAAGCGGAACATATTCCCATGCCTGAATATCTCTTGCGGACCAGTCGTTGAAAACCACCATTCCGAAGATGGCATCTTCAGCATCTTTTGTGGAAATACTTTCACCCATCTCGGTATTTTTGCTGACGATGAACGCCATTTCCAGTTCAAAATCAAGCTGTTTACATGGTCCGAAAACAGGTTTATCAGCATCTGCAGGTTTTGTTTGGCCTTTAGGACGATTGATATCTGTTCCTGAAACTACGATAGAGGAAGCTCTCCCGTGATAACCTACCGGAAGATGTTTCCAGTTAGGAAGAAGGGCGTTGGCAGGATCGCGGAGCATTTTACCTACATTGGTAGCGTGTTCAATGCTGCTGTAGAAATCCGTGTAATTCGGAATGTGTACAGGCATCATCATTTTTACCTTATCAAGATCGTAGAAAGCATCTTCAATGGTTTTTTGATCTTTAGATAAAGCAGAACCTTCCTGAAGAAGTTCCTGAATTCTGGTACGAACCGCATTGGTAACCGGTTTTCCCAGCTCAATAAATTCGTTCAGGGTATAGGCTTCAAACACATTATCGTCTAAGCCTTCAATATCTTCAAAATAACCTAGATCATACAGTGTTGCAAGATCAACGATCTGATCTCCGATTCTGGTACAGCATCCGATATATTCTTTGTTAAAAACAGTTACTCCGAAAGGAATATTATGTATAGAGAAGTCCGAATTCGGGGAATAGTCTACAAATGATTTCATAAGTTTGGATTTAAATTAAGGTGTAAGAAAATAACAGTATCGGTTTATTTTCCTGCCATGAGGGAAGTTTATTTCTTCTTTTTCGAATAGGACTCTTCGTCAATCCAGCGGTCTTTGGTGTTAATGTCAATAAGATACAGAATGTCTTTCTGTTTAGTCAGCAGCAGAGTTTTGGTTACGGGGATCGGAACTTTTGTGTTTTCAAGCATATCTGCCCGCAAGGAAACGATATTTTTTTTTCTGACGATATCACCGGAAAAGACATTGGAACTGCTTTCTCCGGTAGCTTTGTCATCAAAAACCTCTACATAGGTAGCCTGATTTCCTTTAATAATGATAAAATCCCTTTCCGTATGGTCCGCTGCATCCTTAATGAAGACGAACTTCTTATTGTCAATATTTACATTTTCAAGATGCTGGTTGATACCTTTTCTTTCTTCAAGTCTGTTGAGAATTTCATTGATGGTTCCATATTGCGCTTTAAGGCCTAATGTTCCCAGAAATAAAACTCCGATAAAAAATTTCTTCATGTACTGTGTTTTATAAAAAAGTTTTGCCAGAACTTTTCATTCTGACAAAACTTTGTAATTATATTGTTAAATTAAAGATTACCTCTTCTTTCCTGTTCTCTTTCCAGAGCTTCGAATAATGCTTTGAAGTTTCCGGCACCAAAACTCTGTGCACCGTGTCTTTCAATAATTTCGAAGAACAGGGTAGGACGGTCTTCTACAGGCTTTGTAAAGATCTGAAGCAGATATCCTTCTTCATCATGGTCAATAAGGATGCCAAGTTCCTGTAGTTTTTTAAGATCTTCATCAATATGACCTACTCTTTCAGGAACCATATCGTAATATGCTTCCGGCGGAGCAGAAAGGAACTCTACACCACGTTTTTTTAATTCTGTTACTGTATGGATGATGTCTTTTGTTGCCACAGCAATGTGCTGTACACCTTCACCTTCATAGAAATCAAGATACTCTTCTACCTGAGATTTCTTTTTACCTTCTGCAGGCTCGTTGATCGGGAATTTAGCATATCCGTTTCCGTTGGACATTACTTTAGACATCAATGCAGAATATTCTGTGTTGATCTGCTTGTCATCAAAAGAAAGGATGTTTACAAATCCCATTACTTTTTCGTACCATTCTACGGTAGGGATCATTCTGTTCCAGTCTACGTTTCCTACGCAGTGGTCTACATACAATAAACCGGCTTCTTCAGGCTTGTAAGCACTTTCCCATTTCTCGTATCCGGGCATGAAAGCACCGTTATAATTTTTTCTTTCCACAAACATGTGAACAGTTTCTCCGTATGTATAGATTCCGGACATTCTTACTTCACCATGCTCGTCATTTAAAGTTACAGGCTCTAAATAAGGTTTTCCTCCTCTTTTAGTAGTTTCTTCGAAAGCTGCATAAGCGTCGTCTACCCAAAGTGCCAAAATCTTTACTCCGTCACCGTGTTTTTTTACATGTTCATTGATTGGGGATTCAGATTTAAGACCGGTAGTCAGTACCAATCTTATTTTTCCCTGTTGAAGAACATAAGAAGCACGGTCTCTCACTCCTGTTTCAGGACCCGCATATGCTACAGACTGAAAACCGAAAGCGGTTTTGTAATAATGGGCAGCCTGTTTCGCATTTCCTACATAAAACTCAATGTAATCCGTACCGTTGATCGGCAGAAAATTCTCAGCTTGAGCAATTTTTTCGGCAAATGTAAGTGTTGACATATTTTCTTTTTACTTTTATTTTAATGGTATGCAAATTACAAAATTCTGAGTAATAGCGAAAATATTAATAGGTAATCCTTGGATTTACTTAACATAAAGTTAAAGAAAAGTTCATTTAAGTATATTTAAGTTTCTTATTCTGAAGTTGGGATATGTACATTTGTATTCACAAAAAACAAGTGGGAAAAAAATGTTTCGAAACACGAAAGCCGTAGAATCTCTACGACTTTCGTTATTTTATAGAAGTTCTACTTTCCTGTTGAGTCTTCCTGCATCGGGATTGTAATTATCCCAGATCTTCCAGACATTGTCTATTCTGCGGATAAAATAGATCTGGGTATTCAGTTGATTCACAAAATGTTCTTCACCTGTTTCACCTGCTTTGAAAAGCAGATTCCAGAATTCCTGAGATTCCAGGATTTTTTTATCCGGTTCGTCAGTCACCAGATGAATATCAAAAACCTCATAATTGGAGCGGTTATTTTTGGTTACCAGCTGGAAATCCCTGTCACAAAGTTCTTTGCTGAATTGTGAGGTTCTCTCTAAAAATGGAGATCCGTCAAAGACAAGATTCTTGAAAATCTCAGGCTTATGGGTCGGAAAATGTTTGTAGAATTCAAAGGTGGTGGCACAGTAATCATAGACTAATTGGGTAAGAAATTCATGGCTGCCAGTCTCTTTCTTTTCCTGATTTCTTTTTTTGACTGATAAAGTATAATCATTCAGATCTCTGTATCCCAAAAAAATACAGATTTTATCTAGGGTTTTTAAAAATCTCAGATCGCTGTGGGTTTTGTCCTGATAATCGTTTTCAAAAAAACGCTGCAGAGTAACATGTGAAATTGTGTTTCCTATTTCAAATTTCTTCCCTCCTTTTAGTTCCTCAGCTTCAGATAGTTCATCTTTGATGATTTCGGAAAGGATGATATAATGGCTTCTCTTCCATTCACTCACATTCCCCAAAACAGAATCCCTGACTTTTGAATGCTTTACAACTTCTTCTCTTATCGAATTATATATCGTTTTCAATTTCCTTGGTTTTGAAAGGATTTAATCAAAAATACTGCCAAATGTTAAAGTTTTTTGATGTGTGTTTAATTCTTATCCGGAAAATTTCTCTGCCTGGGGAACAAAAAATACCATAGCAGAGAAACCTTTCAGAATTTTTTTGGTTATTTAAATCTCTCAAAGGCAGCCCTCTCCAGCATTTCCCTATCATCCGGGTGGGCAATGCTAATGAGTTCCTGGGCTCTCTGACGCAGGTTTTTACCATACAGATAAGCCGTACCATATTCGGTCACTACATAGTGAATGTGCCCCCTTGTGGTAACTACTCCGGCCCCCTGTTTAAGAAAAGGAACAATTCTTGAAATCCCTTTTTTAGTTCTTGAAGTGATGGCAATAATCGGTTTTCCATCTTCACTCAGAGCAGCTCCTCTCATAAAGTCCATTTGTCCTCCGATTCCGCTGTACTGCATGGTTCCAATAGAATCTGCACATACCTGTCCCGTAAGATCAATCTCAATGGCAGAGTTGATGGCTACCATTTTTTTATTTCTCATGATATTGATCGGGAAGTTCACCTCACTTACATCTCTGAATGCAAAAACGGTATTGTCATCCACATAATCATAGAGTTTTCTGGTTCCGAAGCAGAAGCTGGTAATGGTTTTATTATCGTTGTAGCCTTTATATTTATTGTTGATCACATCGTTCTGAATCAGGTCAATAACACCATCGCTAAGCATTTCCGTGTGAACTCCCAGGTCTTTATGGTTGTTCAGACACTTCAGTACGGCATCCGGAATGGTTCCGATACCCATTTGCAGTGTAGATTTGTCTTCAATAAGCTCTGCAACGTTTTTTCCTACCAACATTTCTTCAGGACCAACTTTGGATCCGTAATCTACCGTAGGAAGTTCTTCTTCATGCCATACCAGTTTATGAATTCTGCTGATATGGATCATTCCGTCACCATGGGTTCTCGGCATCAGAGGATTAACTATTGCAACGATGATCTTTGCAGTATCTACGGCTGCTCTTGCCACATCTACAGAAGTTCCCAATGTACAGAATCCATGTTTGTCAGGAGGTGAAACAGTTATCAGAGCCACATCCAGAGGGAGGATATTTTTCCTGAACAGAATAGGAATTTCACTTAAAAAAACAGGAACAAAGTCTCCTCTGTCGGAATTTACCGCATCACGCACCGGAGTGGAGACAAATAATGAGTTGATAAAGAAGTTGTCTTTGTATTGCGGTTTTGCAATTTCCACATTCCCCTGCTGGGTAATGGAAACCATTTCTACTTTTTCCAGACGGTGCGCCTGTCTTGCGAGTTCGTCAATAAGATAATTCGGAGTACATGCACTTCCGTGGAAAAATACGCGGTTTCCGCTTTTGATTGTATATATAGCTTCTTCTGCACTTATATAATTGTACATAGTGAAATTTTTTTATGAATGATTTTTTATTCCTGAGAACGGTCTTCCATGGTTTTGTCAGTTTCTTCCAGCCAGGAAGTTTTATAGGAAGGATCTTCTACTTTTAAAGCTTCTTCAGTAATCTTCAACGGACGGAAAGGATCTACCATTACCGCATATTCTTCCGTAAATTTTTTGCCGATGCTTCTTTCCATAGCGCCGGGGTGAGGTCCGTGAACAATTCCTCCCGGATGCAGGGTGAAGTCCATCAGATCAATATGGTTACGGCTCATGAAATCGCCTTCCGTATAGAAAAGAACCTCATCAGAGTCGATATTGGAGTGGTTGTAAGGAGCCGGAATAGCCATTGGATGGTAATCATACATTCTCGCACAGAACGAACATACTACGAAATTGTGGCCTTCGAAGTTCTGGTGTACCGGTGGCGGTTGATGAATTCTTCCGGTAATCGGCTCAAAGTTTTTGATATTGAATTTGTAAGGATAAAAATAACCGTCCCAACCTACAACATCAAAAGGATGGGTTGCATAGATGAAATCTGTAATCTGGTTTTCCTTTTTTACTTTAATTAAAAATTCTCCCTTTTCATCTTTTGGCTCTTTAAAAACCGGAGCAATAATGTCTCTTTCACAGAAAGGAGAGTGTTCCAGAAGCTGTCCGAATTCATTTCTGTAGCGCTTTGGAGTATAAATAGGAGAGTGGCTTTCCAGCACAAAAAATACCGTATCATCAGACTGTAATTCTACCTGATAAATAGTTCCTCTCGGAATAATAAGATAATCACCTGTAACAAATTCAAGATCGCCTATAAAAGTTTTCAGAATACCATTTCCCTGATGTACATACAGGAGTTCATCGCATTCTGCATTTTTATAGAAATAATCCATGGATTTTCTCGGTTTGGCAAGGCCCATCTTCAGGTCATTGTTCATCAGAAGAATTTTTCGGCTGTCCATAAAATCATCTTCCGGAGTTACGTTCATCCCTTTGAACATTCTTGGAGCAACATTTTTCTCTACAGCAATTTTTGGGGTAACATCTTTTGGTACTCCTATGGATTTGATTTGCGTAGGACGATGAATATGGTAAAGCAGAGAGGAAATTCCATGAAAACCTTCCGTTCCGAAAAGCTGTTCGTAATAGAATTTATCTTCCGGCGATTTAAATATGGTATGCCTTTTTTGTGGGATGCTTCCCGATTGATGATATCTCATTTTACTTTTATATGTCGTTTCTCAAATTTACTAATTTTTCGTGAATTGGTTTCAACAACATTTATCATAGTGTTTTGTATTTCAAAAATAATTGTTAGATTTGTCTAACAATTTTAATTTCATGAAGCGAATATTATTTTCTATTACTTTTTTATCTTCCTACTGCTTTGCCCAGGAAACAGACAGTCTGAGTATTCCTCAAAAGATGAAGACAGATTCGTCATCGGTTTCACAACCGAATGTCAAAACAGGTCATATTGAAGATGTGGTAATCACGGGAACCATAAAACCGGTAAGCAGATCAAAAAGCCCGGTAGCAGTAGAAATCTATACTCAGAAATTTTTTCAGAAAAATCCTACCCCAAGTATCTTTGAATCAATTGCTATGGTGAATGGAGTAAAGCCTCAGCTGAACTGCTCCGTATGCAACACAGGAGATATTCATATCAATGGTCTGGAAGGACCTTATACAATGATCCTGATTGATGGGATGCCGATTGTAAGCTCACTTTCCACGGTGTATGGTCTCAGCGGTATTCCGAACAGCCTTGTCGACAGGATTGAGGTGGTAAAAGGACCTGCATCTTCCATCTATGGTTCTGAAGCAATGGGCGGGGTCATCAATATTATTACAAAGAATGCCCTTACCGCTCCGAAATTAAGTGTAGACCTGATGACTACAACCTGGAATGAAAACAATCTTGATCTGGCCCTTAAATTCAATGCCGGTAAGAATGCTTCATCACTTTTAAGTTTAAATTATTTCAGCTTTAAGGAAAAGATAGATCAGAACGGCGATAATTTTACCGATACAGCATTACAGAGTAGAATTTCAGTTTTTAATAAATGGAATTTTAAAAGGAAAGAAAACCGTCAGGCGAGTTTTGCTATGAGATACCTTTATGAAGACCGTTTTGGGGGAGAAATGCAATGGAACAGGTCTTACCGCGGCAGTGGTGAAGTCTATGGGGAAAGTATTTATACCAACCGGGCAGAGGTTTTTGGGCTGTATCAATGGCCATTGAAGGAATATGTAGTTACCCAGTTTTCCTATAATTACCATGATCAGAATTCCTTTTACGGATCAAATCCGTTTGATGCGCTTCAGAAAGTAGCATTTGCACAGACTTATTGGAGTAAAAAGCTTAAAAATCATGATCTGACTGCCGGATTTACTTTCAAAAGAACATTTTATGATGATAATACGCCAGGAACCTTATCAGCAGACGGAATGACGAATGAACCAATGAAATCTCCGATCTGGGGCGCTTTTGTTCAGGACCAGTGGGAAATAAACGATCAACATACGCTGCTTCTGGGATACAGATTTGATTATGATAAGATCCATCATTCTGTTCACTCACCAAGATTGGCCTGGAAATTTTCCCCGAATCCTTATCATACCCTGCGTTTCAATTTCGGAACCGGTTTCAGGGTTGTGAATTTGTTTACGGAAGATCACGCGGCTCTTACAGGATCGAGGGAAGTAGTGATTCAGTCTGATCTTAAGCCGGAAAGATCAGTTAACGGAAATCTGAACTATATCTGGAAGATTCCTGTCGGGAATCGTTTGATTCAGCTGGATGCTTCTGCCTTTTATACGTATTTCAGCAATAAGATCGTAGGAGATTTTGATACGGATCCTGATAAAATTATTTACGACAATCTACAAGGATACGGAATTTCAAGAGGAGCCTCAATGAATGTGGATTTCAGTTTCAGCTTTCCGTTGAGCGTGAATCTTGGGGTAACCTATCTGGATGTCTATCAGAAATTTGATTCCGGACAGAAATCACAGCAGCTGCATGCTCCGAAATGGAGTGGAACTTATAATCTGAGCTATAAGTTCAGGAATAATCTGACGGTAGATTTTACAGGACAGTTCTACGGACCGATGAGGTTACCTGTACTTCCTGATGATTACCGTCCTGAATATTCACCATTGTATTCCCTGGCCAATATCCAGGTTTCTAAAAGCTTTAAATCAGGATTTGAAGTGTACTGCGGAGTTAAAAACCTGTTCAACTTTACTCCAAAAGATCCTTTAATGCGCCCGTTTGATCCTTTTGATAAGTACGCAGATGATCCGGTGAACAATCCTAATCATTATACTTTTGATACCGCTTATGGTTACGCTCCGATGCAGAGGATCAGAGGATTCCTCGGAATAAAATATAATCTGAAATGAAAAATTTATTTTTATTTTTAATGTTAGTGCCCTGTTTTTATCTGTCTCAGATGAAGACAGGCACTTTTTCTGATCTGGAAACTGAAATGCTTAAAGATCCCAAGCCGATAATCATTCACCTGTATACAGACTGGTGTGCGGTATGTAAGATTGAAAAACACAGTTTGAGTAAGAATCAGGAGACTATAAAATTAATCAATGACAACTTTTACCTTATTAATTTTGAAGCTGAAAAGACCAAAGAAAAGATAAAATTTCAAGGAAAGGAATTCGGTTATCTTTCTAATGGCAACTCCGGAATTCATGAGCTGGCTTTGGCTTTATCGAAAAATAAAAAGCAGCCGGTGTATCCGCTGTGGATCTTTCTGGATAAGAACCAGAAGCTGGTGTATTATCATGAAGGTGCCATGCGTCCTGAAATCATGAAACAGAAGCTGCTGGAAATTTCAGTGCTATAAGTTTGTTGAAAACGTAAAAATTATTTGCTAAAAATCATGGATTTTCTTGCGCCTTAAAAGCGGCATAATAATCTAAAAATCCTAGCGTCTTTTGCGTTTTTCCAACAAAAACAATGATTTGATATACTCTCGCATATAACGCAGATCTGGCAGATTTTTAAAGTATGCTTTTCAAAGGAAGTTCCCACGGATCATACAGATGACACAGATTTTTTACTTTGCATTTGTGGGAATCTTAATTTTATAAAAAACTATCCCATTGATTGTTTAATTTTCTCCCGGTGGATGATTCCCCAGTTCACTAAGGTTTCAGTTACCGGAAAAACAGATTTGCCATATTCAGTTACCGCATAAGTAACGGTTACCGGTTTAGTGTTCTGAACCGTTCTGGTGATCAGAAGATTGGTTTCCAGTTCTCTTAATTCTTTGCTTAGCATCTTGGCAGAGATCCCTTCAATCCCACGTTCCAGCTTTTTAAAATGAATCTGCTGATCCGTTCTGTTGGTTAAATAACGCAGGATCATCAGTTTCCATTTTCCGCCTAAAACATCGAGACTGTCGCGCATCGCAAATAATTCTTCCGTACAGGTAGCTTCTCTTTCCGTTCCGTTTTCAGTGATTTTTGCCATAATAGTTTCATTGAGGTAACTAGTTACCTATTGTTAACTAGTAGCAAATATAAACTATTCAGTCGGTACATTTGTGCATCAAATCAACCCAATGAAAGCAGTTATATTAAACAAAAATTTTCAGCTTGAAGACGCCTTCACAGAAAAGCCTGTTCCGAAGAGCCATGAAGTCTTAATCCGGATCAAAGCCAGCGGTTTCAATCCAATCGACTACCAGATGCTGGAAAATGAACTGGAAAGAAAGCTCATCAGTTCACCCATCTTAGGCCGGGAATTGTCAGGGATTATTGTAGAGAAAGGTGCTGAAGCCACTCAATTCAATATTGGAGACGAAGTTTATTGCGGAAGTGGCTCAATGGGAAGTAACGGTTCTTATGCCGAATACATTGCTGTACCCGAAGGCATCGTTTCTTTCAAACCTAAAAATATCAGTTTTGAACAGGCAGCCTCAATTCCTTCAACCGGTCTGACTTCATTACAGATCTTTAAACGTTTAAACCCAAGTTATGATGACAGCATTCTTATAACCGGAGCCGCAGGAGGGGTAGGGTCATTTTTAATTAAACTTTTAGTGGCTCATCGTTATCAAAAAATTGTGACCACTGTCGGAAGCGAGGAAAACAGACAGATGCTTTTAAAAATAGGATTGAAAGATCATCAGATCATTAGCTATAAAGATGAAAAACTTAAAGAAAATCTTTTGAATGCGAATGACGGTCAGCCTTTTGACATAGGAATTGATCTTGTCGGAAACTATATGTCTGAAATTACTGCGGACCTTTTAAAGATCAACGGAGTCTATACGGACGTTACGGCACTTGTAACTAAAGATGCCCATGAAGCCTTATTTAATAAAGGAGCGCTGATTATGAATATTTCCAATTACACCTACAGTGTGACCAAAACCTATTCATACTATCAAAACGGACTGAACGAAATCGTAAAAATGATAGAAAACGGAAGTATCACTCCTCCAAATATTAAAATTGTAGGTTCGCTTTCTCTGGAGACTGTGATGGCCGCCCATTCCATCTTAAAGAATAATCAGACCCAGGGACATAAACTCATCATGCAGCATTAAAAAGATGAATACAATACCAAGACGCATCGTAACAGGCATTAGAAACGGAAAATCAGCGATCATAGAAGACCGCAGATCAGAAAATACTGTTGAACATTTACCGGGACTTTTTATTTCAGATCTTTGGAATTCTCAATCCATGCCCGCTTCACTGGAATCTGAACAGCCAATTCCTAATACCGGATTTCCGCAAACTCCGAAAAACGGAACTTATTTCCGGTATGTGGTTATTCCGCCGGATAAAGATCTCGGCACAGAATGGAAACCAGGTGAACCTCATCCTCTGATGCACCAAACTCAAACCTTAGATTATATCATCATCCTTTCCGGGGAACTTTATCTTATTATGGAAGATGGTGAAACCTTACTCAAACCCGGAGATATTGTGATCCAAAGAGGTACCAACCATGCTTGGAGCAACCGGTCCGGTCAGCCGTGTATTCAATTAGCTGTTCTGATTGATGCGGAAGGTTAATATTTTCCACAAATTGCACAGATTTCACAGAAAAAAAACCGTGTCATTTGTGTGATCCGTGGGAACTGCATTTAAGCAAGTTTTGAAAAACCATATTGTAAAATCTGCTCGATCTGCGAGAGAATATTAAATCAATATTTTTGTTGGGAAACGCAAAAAGGCGCAAAAAGCTTTAAATTATTATTCCGTTTTTAAGGCGCAAGAAAATCAGGGATTTTCAGTAAATTATTTCAGGAGAACCGCGATAATGGCTAAAATAGCCGGAAGAGCCTGTACAAAAAATATTTTCTTCGTAGCGGAAATAGCACCATAGATTCCTGCTACAGCTACACATCCCAAAAAGAATAAGGCAATATTGGTCTGCCATTTCGGATCTTCTATAAAAAAAGACCAGATCAGTCCGGCAGCAAGAAATCCGTTATAAAGCCCTTGATTGGCGGCCAATCCTTTGGTGGGTTTAAACATTTCCGGCGGCAGGGCGGCTTTAAAAACTTCTTTTCCCTTGGTTTCCCAGGCAAACATTTCCATCCACAGGATATAAAGATGTTCTAAAGCAACTACAGCAATAAGAATTTTGGCAATGAGTTCCATGATTTTATATTTTGTCATTGTAAAACTAAAAAAATAAAGTTAAGTTTGGTTACTCAATTGTAAAGATGGATACTTTCAAAGGACATTTAAACAAATTTATTACCATTACAGATCAGGAATATGACTCTGTATTTTCTTTTTTCAAGGTGCTCGAAGTAAAGAAAAAGCAGACGCTGATGCTTAACGGAGAAATTTGCAGATGCATATATTTTGTGGCGGAAGGCTGCTTACGAAAGTTCTTCATCAATGAGAAAGGGGCGGAGCAGACCACAGAATTTGCCATAGAAAACTGGTGGATTACTGATACTTTCGCCTATGAGAGACAGATTTCGTCGGATTTTTCTATTCAGGCTGTGGAACGTTCCACGATTCTTGTTATTGATCTTCAGCAGCAGGAACTTCTGCTTCAGAAACACCCGCTAATGGAACGCTATTTCAGAATGATTTATCAGAGAGCTTATGCCGCTTCGGAGAGAAGGATCCGTTATCTTTATGAAATGTCCAGAGAAGAACTTTACATTCATTTCAGTACCCTTTATCCGTGGTTTATTCAAAGGATTCCTCAGTATCTGATTGCTTCTTTTCTCAATCTTACCCCGGAATATCTGAGTGAAATCAGGGCAAAATTACGTTCTTAAACCAGTTTAAGATTTTTACGGATTATAAAGCGGAAATTTGTCATGTGATTAAAAGCCAATACAATGACAGACCAGAAAAATAAAATTCCGCAGTTGTTTTTAAGACTTGCCATTTCCGTGACCATGCTTTCCGCGGTGGCCGACAGGTTCGGGTTCTGGGGTGAAAATTCAGCATGGGGAAACTGGGGAAATTTTGAAAAGTATACCCAAAAACTAACTTTTTTTCTTCCAGAGACATTAAGTACAGCTTCTGCGTATGCTGCTACCACTTTAGAGATTCTTTTCCCGGTAATGCTTATTTTAGGATGGAAAACCAGAATTGCAGCTTATGGATCAGGTTTTCTGCTGTTGGTTTTTGCATTATCAATGACCATAGCACTTGGACCTAAAGCTCCGCTTGATTTTTCAGTCTGGGTAGGTAGTGCCGGAGCGTTTTTATTGGCCGTACAGTCCAGATATTTTTTTAGCATAGATCATTTAACCCAAAAATAAAATTATGAGTACAAGAATTAATATTGCTGCTGTAGATGCAGCGGCTTATAAAGCGATGTTAGGATTAGAAGGATATCTTCAAAACATTTCACTTAATCATATTCAAAAAGAATTAATCAAAATCAGAGCTTCACAGATCAACGGATGTGCTTTCTGTCTTGATATGCATGCGAAAGATGCCATCAAATACGGTGAAAACCCTCAAAGGATTTTTATTCTTGAAGGCTGGAGAGAAGCAAAGGATTTCTTTACAGAAGAAGAGCAGGTACTTCTTGCCATGACTGAAGAAATCACCCTGATCAGTCATAAAGGTCTTACTGAAGAAACTTTTCAGAAAGCAAAACAGTATTTTGATGATGCACAGATTGCCCAAATCATTATGGCGATTGTAACAATCAATGGATGGAACAGAATTGCGGTGAGCACGCATATGCAGATCCCGAAATAGTAGTTATATCAAACCAAAAGAGCCTTTCAGTTTTGAAAGGCTCTTTTGGTATAGAAGGGAAGATGGGAGAGGGAAGTTCTTGTAGTTTGTGTAGAAATTGCAGTACTGTTTATAAAAACTGAATTATTAAAAAACTAAATCAGAATGGTTATACATTGTTTATAGTCCAATCGTACTTCCATCCTCAGGCTTCCATCTTCCATTCAAAATTTTTCTATCTCCATCTTTCTTTCCCTTTTATATCTCATTCAGTGCAGAATTGATAAAGTTCAATTCTTCCTGAGATAGTTCAATAGACATTGCTTTGGCATTTTCAATGGCCTGCTGGGCGTTTCTGGCTCCGGCCAGAACAACGGTGATGGATGGCTGTAATGAAGTCCAACGTAATACAAGCTGAGAAAGGGTAGCTCCTTTTTCCTGTGCAAGAGGTTCGATCTTTTCCAGGAAAGTTTTTACTTTATTCAGATCAAATTGGGAGAAGTAACCATTTCTGTGGTCATTTTCTTTTAATTTATTTTCTTTGAAATATTTTCCGGTCAAAAGACCTCTTTCCATTGGGCTGTAAACGATAATTCCTGAATTATTTTCTAAAGAATAAGGAATAAGATCGCTTTCAATGGCCCGGTTCAGCATACTGTAAGAAACCTGGTTGCTGGCCAGATGAAGAGTTCTGTTCGCTTCCTGCATCTGTGAAACAGAATAATTGCTTACTCCTGCAGCACGGATTTTTCCCTGCTGGATCAAAAGTTCCATGGCTTCCATCGTTTCACTGATCGCTGTTGTACTGTCCGGCCAGTGAAGTTGTAGAAGATCAATATAATCTGTTCCCAGTCTCTGCAAGCTTTCTTCTACTTCTTTGATGACATTGGCTTTAGAAGCATATTTGTAAACCGGAACTGTTTTTCCATCCTCTTCAGCATCGAAGAAAAGCTCTCCTTTTCCGTTATTGCTTCCGTCCCAAACCAGTCCGAATTTTGTTAACAGCTGGATTTTTGAACGGTCTTTGCCTTTGATAGCTTCTCCGATCATTTCTTCACTCAGCCCGAAACCATAGAAAGGCGCGGTATCAATAGAAGTTACTCCGTGATCCAGAGAGGCGTGGATTGAGTTAATAGAGTCCTGCTTTTCATTTCCTCCCCACATATTTCCTCCGATAGCGAATGCTCCGTGGGTGATTACTGATAATTCAAGGTCTGTATTTCCTAATGTTCTGTATTCCATTTTATATTTTTAAAATTTGATGAAAAGCAACCACAAAATCCAAAAGCTTGTTTTAAACTATTAGGATTGGTGAAGGTTTTAAGATTAGTTAAGGAAAAATCTAAGATTTTTTATAAGCAACACGCCTTAAAATGAAGCTTAACTTAATATTCTGAAAATCTTAAAAGAACTTAATGTTGAAAAATTTTCAAAATCTGATTGATCTTAATTGTTCCGTTTTTTAGTTGCTTGAGAGATTGTCTGTTATTTGTTAAGCTCTTTTAAAATGGCTTCCCCCACACTTTTTGCAGACTGTGGGTTTTGTCCTGTGATTACTCTCTGGTCTGTAACCGTATAATTCTGCCAAAGTCCTGATTTTTTCAAATTTTGCTCCTCTTTCTTTTAATTTATTTTCCAGAAGAAAAGGAACAACATCCGTTAATTTTACTTCAGCTTCTTCTTCATTGGTAAAAGCGTTGATTTTTTTACCGTCTACCAGATATTGGGCGTTGCTGAGTTTAATATTAACAAGACCGGCAGGACCGTGGCATACACCCGCTACGATACCTCCGTTTTCATAGATCTTTGAGGCAATAGCTGCCAGTTCCGTATTATCTGCAAGATCCCACATGGCACCGTGGCCTCCGGCATAAAAGATCGTTGAATAATCTTTTGGGTTAACCTGAGACGGAGTTAGAGAGTGATCCATCTTGTTTTTGTATTCTTTGTTTTCCCAGAACGCTTTGTTGACAGGATCTTTCAAATCAAATCCGTCTACAGGGGGAGTTCCGCCTTTCGGGCTTACAAAATCTATTTCATAGCCGGCTTTGTGAAGAACTTCCCACGGGTGGGAAACTTCACCCAGATAATATCCTGTATTTTCTCCGGTATTTCCTTTTTTGTCATGGCTGGTTACCACAAATAGAATTTTCTTTTTCATAGGTTGGGATTTTTGATGCTGAGCCTGAACAATTCCTATCGTAAGCAGGCTTAAAAATAAAAGGGCCAGTTTTTTCATTGGATATTAAAGAATATGAGTAATATAGATCTGAGGTTTTTCCTGCAGTTTTTCATCTGCAATGGCTCCGAAAGCCTGAATATAGTGCTGCTGGTTGTGTTGGGCAAGTCCTTCTTCATTTTTCCAGATCTCATAAAAGACAAACTGGTTTTTGTCTTCAATACCCTGATGAAGGCTGTATAATTCATTGGCTTCTTCTTTTTGGGTTTCTGTTACCATATTCTGAAGAACTTCCAATACTTCTGCCTGATGTTCTTCTTTGGACTTGATTACTGCTGTAAGATAAATTTTCATTAGACTAACTGTGGTTTTAATTCCTGTTCAAAAACATGTTCAAGATGTTCTCTGTAAAGTTTCATATCGCGTTCTATATTGGCATTTTTCTCTACATCATGGAAGTGGAAACTTTCCATTTTCTCCAAGGAAACAAAGGCGTTCATTCTGTGGAAACCAAATAACGGCCCATTATCCACACTGGTTTCATTAAAAAATTCTCCGGAAAGCGTAAAAGCTGTTTCCGGTGCATTCCAGCTTGTAGTGACCATATATTTTCTTCCGCCCAGCATTCCTCCGGTTCCGTAATTGATTTCCGGGTTTTCTGCATTTCTCCCATCATTCATATAGATTCCTTTGGCGTGACCTGCCGTGAAAACATCATCGATATATTTTTTCAATCCGTTCGGAAGCTGAAACCACCAGATAGGGGTGTGATAAATGATATAGTCTGCCCATACGAATTTTTTAACCTCTTCATTCTTGTCATAGCCTTCTGCTACATTGGTAACTTTCACTTCTGTATTTTCAAATTTCTTTAATACTGCCAAAGTGTTTTCTGCAATAGTTTGATTATATTTTCCTCCGGAATGTCCGAAATTCTGTCCTCCGTTGATGATTAATACTTTTTTCATTTTTTTATGATTGTTAAATTTTCTGATGCAAAGTTAGGATGGGTAGTTGTATAATAAAAATAATATGAATTATAGATAAGTATTAGAAAAATTATAGATTAGGTGGAGATGAAAGATGATAGACGTGGGTTGTCTGTTCAGGCTACCTGTTGTCAATAGTGAATTTTGCTTTGCAAGTGAAGGGTGAATTTAAGATTGAAAAAGAAGAGCAAAGATAATAGATGGATAGATAAAAGACTGGAAATTATAACTTTAAGTTTATATAGTAGAGTGATAAGTTTCAAATACATGGTAAAAATCATACTCTTCCGGAGTTTAAGATCAGGTATCTCATGTAAATTTGTTAGATCAATTGAATGGATATGATACAGATTGCGGTTTTTAGTGATGTGCACGGGAATCTTCCGGCACTGGACACAGTTTTAAAGGATATAGAAAAGAGAGGAATACAGCAGAAATTCTGTCTTGGGGATCTGGTAGATTTTGCTCCTTGGGGAAATGAAGTGGTAGAGAAAATTAAGGGCCTGAATATTCCCTGTCTGATGGGGAATCATGATGAAAGAATAGCTTTTGATATTCCTGTAATTCCTTTATCTAAGCATTCACAAGAAGAAACGGAAGCAAGATGTATTGCTATTGAGCATTCTAAAAAGAATATCACGGAAGAAAATAAAAGATTTCTTTCACAGCTGCCTTTTCATATGAAGCTGAATTATAAAACAGGGAAGAAGCATTGGAATATTCAGTTGGTTCATTCCAGTTTGAAAAGCAATGATAGTTATCTGTACGAATCTGAAAATGATGAGGTTTTTTCGTGTATGCTGGAAGAATCCCAATCCGATATTATCGTGATGGGACACACTCATTTATCATTCAAAAAACATCTGGATAACGGAAAATGTGCGGTGAACTGCGGTTCTGTAGGGCGCTCCAAAGAAGAAAACAGATTAGCTTCCTACCTGGTTTTAACATTGGATGAAAATAAAATGACCCCTGAAATTGTACAACTGGCTTACCCGCTTGAAGAAACAGCCCGCCAGATCGAAGAAAGTGAAATTCCGGATTATTATGCTTTATTTTTAAGGAATGGAAAAATAGTAATGTCTTAATTTTTTTGGACATGCTGTGATCATTCTGAAACCTATCACGATCAAATCCTCTGAGAATTGCAGCCTGTATTTTATGTCATTGACGTATTTACCTTACTTATAAAGTACAAGAAAAGATGTTTTTTTACTATTTATTGAATGATCCTGAAATTTTTTCGATATACCAATTAGTTATTGATTGTGTTTTTAAGTATTTGATTGGTAGTGTTTTGTAATTATTCGAACTTTAATTTGAAGGAACTCGAACTCATTTTTTACTAAAATCAGTTCGAGTTTTTTTATTCGGTCTTTTTTAAAGATTCTCTGAAGGATATTTGTATCAAATTAAAATTTAGAAATCATGAAAAAGACAAGCCTTTTTATTCTTTTACTATTATCTGTATTTTGTATGGCACAATTACACAAAGGAAAAATAGATACTTTGCTTACTCCGGAAATTGGAGGAATAAAACAAGCCATAGATATTAAAACTGATGATTCCGGTAAACCGATATTGCTCTTTTTATCAGGAGGACCCGGAAGCTCAATGAGAACAAATGCAGATTCCTTTACGAATCTTTTAAAAAGCAAATTTACCATTGTTCAGTGGGACCAAAGAGATGCCGGGAAAACCCTGGAATTAAATCCTTCGCCAGTGCAGCCTTCAGTTGAGCTGATGGGAAAAGATACGTATCAGGTTATTAATTTTCTGAGAAAAGAATTAAAACAGGATAAAGTATACCTGTTGGGAAGTTCATGGGGGAATGCTTTAGGGTTCTATATCGTTAGAAATCATCCGGAGCTATTACATGCTTATTTTGCCGTAAATCCTGTTGTAAGCCAGTTGGAGAGTGAGAAGGAACTACTTCAGATTTTAAAAGATCATTTCAAAGAAGATCTTGTTGCGACTAAAGAATTAGCAAGTGTACAAATTCCGTTTAAAGTGGATGAAGACCTGTTTTATTAAGAAAGTGGCTTTTTTATAAAGACGGAAAGAAAAATGTAACCAGTGAAGATTTTAAAAAAGGTTTTCTTAAATGGTCAAAAACATGGTCACATGCCTGGAATGAAGTGATGAATATTGATCTGCCTAAGACTTTAAAAAAAGTGGAATGTCCTATTTATTTCTTTGTCGGCAAAAATGATATTCAAACTTCCACCAGAATTACAACCGAGTATTTCAGAAAAGTAAAAGCTCCTAAAAAAGATCTGTTTTTATTTGAAAATTCAGGACATCAGATTCATAAAGATGAACCGGAAAAGTTTCAGAATACAATTCTTCAGGTATTAAAATAATCGGAGTTCAGTTTGAACAAAAATAAAAGGCAGGAAGCAGGAGAGGGAAGTTTGGAGATCAGATTGAGCAGATGATTTATAGATATTATTGGATTCAATAAAAAAATCAATATATCAGGTGATCATTATTGTATAGGCTCATTGAACTTCTTTCTTCCAGTCTCCAGCTTCCTGATCTAATTAAAATAGCAATTAGTATTATGATTATTTTGTAATTTTGTATCATAATATTTATAATTAAAGTTATGGTCAACTTAGAATGGTACCGCACTTTTAAAGCCATCTATAAAACCGGAACACTGACAGGCGCTGCAGAATCCCTGTTTATTTCACAGCCGGGCGTAAGTCTTCATTTAAGTTCCCTAGAAGCATATGTAGGATATAAGTTATTTGACAGGACAGGCCGGAAAATGATTCCTACCGAAAGAGGAAAAGTTTTGTTTAATGCTGTTTCAGAGCCGTTAGCCAAACTTGAAGATGTAGAAAAAAACTTCCAGAAATCTACAGAAAAGCTGACGCCTACGATTAGTGTGGGCATGTGCTTTGAAACATTCCAGACCACATTGGAACAATATGTTTCCACGCTGCCTTTCAACCTGATCATCAGTTTCGGGGAATATCCTGAAATGCTGGAACAGCTTGATAAAGGGATTCTGGATCTTATCATTACTCCTAAAAAAGGCATATCTCCTAATATTGAACATGAAGCTTTTTCTTCAGAACAGATCATTCTGGTAGGCGGGAAAGATGTGGATACAGAAAGTTTTCTTGAAACCGCACATACAAAAGGCCCGGAATATATTGAAGAATGGCTGAAACAGGAAAAATGGTACGGAACCACCGGAGATATGGAGCATTTATTTCAGTTCTGGATCATGAATTTTGGACATAAGCCGAATTTCCGTCCGAATTATATCGTTCCGAATTTAAATTCAATCATAAGATGCCTGAAAGGAGGAACAGGATTGGCCGTTGTCCCTGATTTCCTGTGTAAGAATGAAATTGATAATGGTGAGATCAAGCTGATCTGGAAAGGAGAGAAAAAACTGGAAAACACATTGTATTTCGGATGCCGGAAGAAAACAAATTACCAGTCTGAAATAGATCATATCAAAGGCCTGTTCCGCCAGATGATGGGTAAGAAAGTAACGGCATAACCCCACTGATATGAAAAAAATAGCCGAAACTGAACGTCTTTTATTGAGAGAGCTAACCCCTGAAGATGCAGAACATTTCTTTAATCTCAACCAAAATCCCAATGTTATAAAATATACCGGAGATTCATCATTTACCAGTGTAGAAGAAGCCCGGAATTTTTTAAAGAACTATAAAGATTATGAGAGGAACGGTTATGGAAGATGGGCTGTTGTGGATAAATCTGGTCATACATTTCTTGGCTGGTGCGGTTTAAAGTACCATGAAGAAACCCGTGAAACAGATATTGGATTCCGGTTTTTTGAAGAATACTGGAATAAAGGATATGCTTCAGAAAGTGCAGCTGCCAGCCTTAATTATGGATTTGAAAAATTGAATCTTCCAAAAATAATAGGGCGGGCAATGATCGGTAATACTGCATCCATAAGAGTACTTCAAAAAATGGGAATGATCTTCGACCGAGAGTTTGATTTTGATGGGAATAATGGTGTCATTTACACTATTGAAGACCTACGGAAATAGTTCATGATAGATTGAAAATTCCAGAACCACCATATCCCGCATCTGTAAGCCGTTTTCGAAGATCGGAGAAGGATAATTTTCTATAAAAAAATCTTTACGGATCCCTTTTTTAACAAATCCATTCTTTTCATAGAATCTGATCTGCTGAAATCCGGTATCTGAAGTTCCCACAGTTAAAATTTCACACCCGTTTTTCAAAGCAATTTCTTTGGCTTTATCAATCAGAATACTGCCGATACCTCTGCTTCTGAAATCTTCAATAACGGCCATGTTCTTGATCTCCAACTCTGTATCGCTGTTATCGTAAAGTGCAATAACTGCAATATCAAACGCTCCGTTATTCAATAGATAAATGTCGGAATCAAAGATATATCGGTTGATAGCCTCAACGGTTTCATCGGCAAGCAGAAGCAGATCGTATGGAATTTCTGAATCCGGTTTTATTTTTCGGAAGGTATAATTCTCCATTTTACAGACTCATGTGGATGATAGGATAGTCTTTTCCGGAACCGTCTTTTTCTGATCTTCCGGTCTGTCTGAATCCCATTTTTTCGTAAAAGCCAATGGCCTGAGGATTCTGCTCATTAACATCTACCTTGGTAAGACCCTTTTTTTCCTTCATGAATTCATATAACTTTCTGCCATATCCTTTTCCACGGGTATCATTATGGATGAAAAGCATTTCCAGATTACCTTCCGCAACAGACGCAAAGCCTTCTGCTTTTTCATCTTCGGTGATGAGATAAACTTCAAGATTCGGAAGATAATCCCTTGGAATAACTTCTTTGAAATAGTTGAAATCTTCCTCAGCAAGAAAATCATGAGTAGCTTTTACCGCAGATTCCCAGATCTCCATAATTCTTGAATAATCTTTAGCATTGGCAAGCCTGATCGTATGTGACATTGTTTTTGTTTTTGCAAAAATAGGAATTTAGATGGTAGTTCCCAGTGTACAGGAATTAGAGTGATGATTTAATAAGCCAATCTATTTTTCTCTCGTGCATCAGGCAGATTGAGCAGATTTTACAATATTGAATTTCAAAATTTGTATAAATCTAGCTCCCACAAATACACAAATCACAGATTTTTTTCTGTGAAATTTGTGCAATCTGTGGGAACCTTTTTTAGTAAGAACGGAAATTATTTGTTGAAAATCTTTGATTTCTCGCGTATTAAAAGCAGCATAATGGTTTAAAGCCTTTGCGTATCTTGCGCTCTCCCAACTCACCCAATGCTAGTTTTTTAATAAATAACAGTAAAATTGGTAAGCCGGATTTTGAAATTTTTATCGCAAATTTGTTATACCTTATCTTGATATTAAAAATTTAAAGTAAAAATTATGCAAAAGAAGACCTATACAGGACAGCCTGTAGTGACCTTAAATAACGGAGTGGATATTCCTGCACTGGGTTTTGGAGTATGGCAGATGGAGAATCTGGAAGAATGTGAAAAGGCGGTGATTAAGGCAATTCATACAGGATACAGAATGATTGATACGGCAGCTATTTACCAGAATGAAACAGCAGTAGGAAATGCGGTAAAAAACAGCGGGGTGGACAGGGATGACCTTTTTATCACCTCAAAAGTATGGGTTCAGGATCACGGGTATGAAAAAGCCAAAAGTGCATTTCAGAGAACATTGGACAGACTTCAGATGGATTATCTGGATATGTATCTGATCCACTGGCCTTATGGAGATTTCCTGGGAACATGGAAGGCACTGGAGGAATTATACAGTGAAGGAAAGATCAAAGCAATAGGCGTATGTAATTTTACGGTAGAAAAACTGGAGGAATTAAAGGAAAATTCAACAATACTTCCTGTGATCAACCAAATTGAGCTTCACCCGGTATTCCAGCAGAAAGAGCTTCAGGTGTACGACAGGGAGAATAATATCATTACCCAGCCGTGGAGCCCGCTTGGAAACGGAAATGCAGACCTTTTAAATAATGCAGAATTAAAAGCAATTGCTGAAAAATACCATAAAACAACAGCCCAGGTAATTCTGAGATGGCATCTTCAGGAAGGTTTTGTAGTAATTCCTAAATCGGTAACCCCTTCCAGAATTGAAGAAAACTTCAATGTTTTTGACTTTGAACTGACAGAAGATGAAATGAATACCGTCCGTTCTCTGGATACAGGAAAAAGGCTGTTCTTTGATCCGAAAGATCCTGAATGGGAGCAGAAAATGCTGAAATCTGTAGCAGATATTTAACGATTATAAATTTTCCGCAGATCATCAGGTCTGCGGAAATTATTTTTTAAACTATGTGGATTAATTCAAGAAAATTTGATGAAGATAAAAATACAGTTACTCTGAACGGTGACTATATCTTCTCTTTTGATACTTCCGATGGTTTTAGTGAAAGATTGTTGGGGGCTGAACTGCTGATTGACCATGATTTCAATTATATCTTCCGGATGAAAGCTTTTCAGCATGAAAAAATAACGAAGAACGGTTCAGATGTTTATACTGAAGAAGGAGAAGTCCCGGAAACCATTTTTAATTACCTTGAAAAATTAATGGATTCTGATTATCAAAGCTTAAAACAGATCTACGAGAATGTAACTTTCTGTATGACGGATACGGGATCGCAAATGTTCTTAATGAATTGGGCGAAGCCTCTTTATATCAGTATTACAGAAGGGCTTCCACAGGAATTTTTTGTTTCTGAAACCGAGCAGTTATTGTTTAATTTCAATCAATATCTGAAAAAATGGGTGGAAGAAAAGTACAGGAACTGGCTTAAATAAAAAATTGTTATGACAGCAGGAGAATTCATAGAAAAGCTATCATCATTCAAAGATGAGAATGAAATTGATAAGGTTAAAAAGTTTTTCAAGGGAAATGATGGAATAACCCGGCATTTTGGGGTAAGGTTCGGAAATGTATTCACTACGGCAAAAGAATTTTCTGCGATGCCTTTAGAGGAAATCAATGAACTGCTTAACAGTGAATTTTATGAAGTTAGAATGGGAGCCGTGAGCATTATGGATTTCCAGGCCGGAAATAAGAAAGTTTCTGCAGATAAGAAAAAACAACTTTTTGATCTTTATCTGATACGTCATGACCGCCTGAATAACTGGGATTTTGTGGACAGAGGAGCCAGGAATATTATCGGAGAGTACCTTATTGACAAGCCCAGAGATATTCTTTATAAACTCGCAGAATCTGAAAGTCCCTGGGAAAGAAGAACTGCCATAGTAAGTACCCATGCTTTTATCAGGGAGAATGAGGTAGAAGATACGTTTGCCATTGCAGAAATCCTTGTGCATGATTCTGATGAACTGGTGAATAAAGCAGTGGGAAGCTGGGTAAGGGAAGCCGGTAAAAAAGATCCTGAGCGACACCGTTCTTTTCTTGACCGGTATGTGAAAACAATGCCTGCCGCCACATTTTCCTATGCCATAGAGAAGCTTGATCCCGAAATGAAAAAACATTATAAAGACCTCAGAAAAGGGTAGATCCTGTTTACATTTTATTCAGGAATTTTTATGCACTTGATGATCATATGTTTTGTTGATAAAACTCAATAAATCATGTTTGAAATTATTTTGTAATTAAAAAGATAAACGCAGGTTGATGAATAATACCGCTTTATTTGAAGTGGGGAAAGTGAAGCGACTTTGTCGCTGATGAAGCGGTATACTTATCCACACGCTTCGACGAATCAACGAAGTTGATTCTATCCTTTGCTCTCTGAAAATATCCATAATGAAGTTAAAACTTTGCGTGAAAAAACACGTTATCAGTACATTATCATTTTATTCAAAAAATACTCCAAAGAATTTGATTTAGATAAAAATTTAAATGTTATAAAAAATCAAATTTAGAAATTTAAACAGGCTCTTAATATTTTCTGTTGATCAAGACTTTAAATTAAAAGAATCTGTGCCAATCCCGGATAGGATCTTATGAGTCATATCATAAAAACATACAGTATTGGTTTTCTGGATTTTTCGTAAATTTTAGGTAAAATAAAACCTATGTTCTGGCCCGACACCATCAGCAAAAAATTGAATATAAAATATCCCATAATCCAAGCTCCGATGTTTGGAGTAAGTACCCCGCAAATGGCGGCCGCTGCTGCCAGAGCCGGAGGTCTGGGGTCTCTGGCAATTGCTGACCTCTCCGCAGAAAAGGCTGTTGAGCTGATCCGGGAAATAAAAAAGCTTACTGATCAACCTTTTGCGGTCAACCTGTTTGCCCATAACATTCCCGAAGTCACGGAAATATTAAAAGAAAAATACATCAGGACAAAGTATTTTATTGAACAGCTGGCCAGGGAAAATCATCTTGAAGTACAGCTTCCTGATCTCAGTGATCTTAAAGCAAATGGTTATCAGGAACTGGTGGAAGCTGTTATTGAAGAAGGCTGTAAAATACTAAGCTTTACTTTTGGAAATCTGGATGATAAAAGTATTCAAAAACTGAAAGAAAACGGAGTAACCCTCATTGGAACCTGTACTTCAGTTGAAGAAGCTTTAATTCTTGAAAAATCCGGAATTGATATGATCTGTGTTCAGGGAATAGAGGCAGGAGGCCACCGGGGCAGTTTTAATGCTGACAATATCCCGGAAATCGGAGGAATATCTTTGTTTTCTGAGGTATATAATCATGTGAAAGTTCCTCTTATCTATGCGGGCGGAATTTATAACGGAAGAACTTTAAGAGCAGCTAAAGAATTAGGGGCAGAGGGATTTCAGGTAGGAAGCATGTTGCTGGCTTCCCAGGAAAGTGCCCTGCAGCCATTTGAAAAAGAAAGGCTTAAAAATGTAACTGAAAAAGATATTATGCTCACCCGGAGCTTTTCAGGACGCTACGCCAGAGGAATCAGAAATAAGTTCATTGAAACCCTTGAATATTCAGAGCATATTCTCCCATACCCATACCAGAATAAACTCACTAATGAACTAAGACGGGTTGCAAAAACAATGAATAATACAGACTTTGTGGGGATCTGGACCGGACAATCCATTCATGATTACAACGAAGCTTCTACTGAAGAGATTTTGACCAATCTGATCAGGGATTCTGAAAAAACAAATTAAAACTCAGTAGCGGCGGGCTTTAGCCCGCCGCTACTGAGTTTTACCCAAAATATTCAAAAAAACTCCTTCCAGTTTACCTGAAAGGAGTTGAAATATAGATGAGTAGTATCTTATTATTGGGTAAGATCCAGCCCTCCGAAGTTCCCTGAACTCATCATCAGGTAAACCCCTTTGGTCTTATCTAAAGTATTCCAGTAGGCATGAAGGTCTTCAGCATTGGTGAATACTCTTAAACGGTCATTTTTAAATTTTTCTTTAATGAATTCCGGAGAAATAGGTTCCATTCTTTTGATCTTTAAAGCGTCCTCAGAATAGAAAACGATGGCTTCATCCAGTCCGTCCATAGCATGATCATACTGCTCAAGGAACACAGGATTTAAGCTTGAATACGTATGAAGTTCAAGGAAACCGTATTGGGTTTCGTTCTTAAACTGTTCCTGGAATGCCTTCACCGTTGCTTTTACCTTGCTTGGTGCATGAGCAAAATCTTTGTAAAGGGTGCCTTTATCATCTCTTTCTACCTTTTCAAGACGTTTTGAAGCTCCTTTGAAACTCATGATGGCTTCATAAAAATCCTCATCCATAATTCCCAGCTGTTGGCAGATATGTCTTGCTCCTTCCATATTCAGAAGATTATGAGCACCGAAAACAGACAGAGGAACATCTCCCATTTCCGTTTTCAGATATACTTTTCCGCCGTTAATCTCATATTCAGGAGTTTTGTAAGGAATTTTTCTGAAATAATTTTCAGCAGCTTCCACTACCTTTACCACTTCAGGATCTTCCTCGTTATACACCATAACACCACCCGGGGTAATGCTTGCCGTAAACTTTCTGAACTGTTCTATATAATCGTCGAATGTTTTGAAAACATTGATATGATCCCATGCAATACCACTCATCAAAGCGATATTCGGCTGATAAAGGAGAAATTTTGAACGAAGATCAATAGGAGAGGAAAGGTATTCATCACCTTCCAGTACCATAAAATCATTATCCTGGGTTAATTTCACCATACAGTCGAAGCCTTCCAGCTGTGCACCTACCATAAAATCAACATCCTTCTGATGGAAGTTCAGAACATGGAGAATCATAGAGGTGATGGTTGTTTTACCATGTGAACCGGCAATAACTACTCTGGTTTTATTTTTAGACTGTTCGTAAAGAAATTCCGGGTATGAGTAAATTTTTAATCCCAGTTCTTTTGCTTTGGCCAGTTCCGGATTATCCTGATGGGCATGCATTCCGAGAATAACGGCATCAATATCCGGAGTGATCTTTTCCGGGAACCAGCCCATTTCCTGAGGCAGAATTCCTTTCTTTTCCAGTCTGGATCTTGAAGGTTCAAAAATAGCATCATCTGAACCTGTTACCTTATATCCTTTGTCTTTTAACGCAATAGCAAGGTTATGCATGGCGCTTCCGCCGATAGCAATGAAGTGGGTTTTCAACTTTATTTACTGTTTTTTTACGTTGTTATTAATAATTTCCTGGAAAGCATTCAGAATGTTGTTCCAGTTGGTGGTGAAGTTAGGCATAATCATGCTGGCATCAGTTTTACTGCCTTCATTAGGTCCTTTCTTTACATTGATGGACGTTGCTATATTGTCATACAGCTTTTTACGGTCCTCCTGTATCCTTCTGAAATTGTTTTGGGAAAGAGTCTGATCCAGCTTTTTTAGATCTTCGTTAGAAATTTTGAAATCCTGTTTGTACTTTTTCCCCTGGCCTTCAAAAGAATAGTGCACATTATTACCTTTAATAAGCAGATTTTCATATATCGGTGCATAACCTCCGCTCTTGGAGTAGCTGATATCAAAATCGGAATATACTTTTTGGCTGTTGCACGAAACTAATACTATGACCGCGAATAAGATTCCTAATATTCTGTTCATAATTTTTTACTTACTTTAATTATCTGAGTCCTTTTGTTCTAATTTTTTAGCTTTAAGTTCTTCATCATAATTGTGTAGTAGATTGAAGTCTTCAGTCTGCTCAATGGCAGTCATGATCTTCAGTAATATTTCAGGCGCCTTTTCATTATCGTAATCAATATCTAGAGGTGCTTTGAATTCCATCGTAGGTTTTACGCCTGTAACCTTTACCCGGAGACCTTTCTTATCAAATGCCCTTCTGAATCCGTTAATCTTGATAGGGATTACAATCGGGCGCTGGTTTTTTACCAGCTTGGCGGTACCTCTTCTTCCCTGTGCAAATGCCGAGGTAGTACCCTGAGGGAAAGTAGCTACCCAGCCATTGTCCAGAGCTTTCATAATATTATCAACCTCGCTCATATCAACCATTCTGTTGATGTTTTTTCCTTCTGCTCTCCAAGTTCTTTTTACCGTTACCGCACCTGCAATCTTGAAGATCTTGGGAAGAATTCCTTTATTCATAGTTTCTTCAGCAGCTACATAATAAAAATCGATTTTGGGATTCAGCAGATAAATCGGGTTTTTAATGGTATTTAAATATCCGTTATTTACAGCACAGAATGCGTGGTACATTGCAGCTACATCTGCAAAATACGTCTGATGGTTGGATACGAAAAGCACATTGGAATCCGGAAGATCCACAAGGTGTTCAGTACCGGTTATTTTTAATTTATTAAAGCCGTTGAACCTTCTGTAGGATACAACTCCTAAAATAAAAATAATTAACCTTTTTAAAAAATAAGGTGTTCCGAATGCATCGGTGAAAATATTTTTCTTCGCCATCTCTCAATTAAACACGGTAATGCAAAGTTACATTTTTTTCAGCAACTGGCTAAACTCACTCAATATCATTGCTGTAGCGCCCCAGATAATATATCCGTTGAAATTAATCACCGGGACTTCGTGGCCTCCTGCACTTGGAAGCGCCATCAGTTCAGGACTGTCGGGCAGATTAAGGAAAGAAGTGATGGGAAATTCTATGGTTTCCACAGCTTCACTCTGCTGAAGAACAAAGAGCGGGTTCTTTTTCGTATATGAAATATAAGGATATACATAAAAGTTGCTTGGTGGAATATAGATGGGAGACATTTCTCTGATGATCCTTACATAATGTTTATCTATTCCTATCTCTTCCGAAGTTTCACGTACCGCTGTTTCAGCGAAGTCTCTGTCCATTTCCTCACGTTTTCCGCCTGGAAGGGAGATTTGTCCGCTGTGACGGTCATGTTCGTTAATCGTTCTCTGAATCAAAGGAAAGTACCACTCATTATTTTTTAAATACAATACGATATTAACCGCTGCAAACTTTGGATTTTTTGCCAGCACTTCATCATAAGTAAATACAGGACGGTAAGGTGGCGAAAATACGCCATGTGCATTTTCACCGGGCAGGCCTACACTCTTTATTTTTCTTAACAGGTCTTTTCCGAAACTTTCCATACTTCAAATTTAATAATATAAACTGAAGAATGGAAGCCGTTAACATTAATTAACCATCCCGGGATATTTTATCATGATCATCTACCGGAATTGTAGAATATAAAGCAGGAAGGAGAGGGTTACCGTATTTTCCCCTAACGGCAATAAGTGACCTTGTGAAAACCATAAACCGTTACTTTAAATACCATAAACCGTGATTTTTAAAATTTACGCTGATATGGTGGTTTCTTGCTTTGGTTTACCTTCTACCTTTGTCTCACTATTAACCAATTAATTTTTACTAAGATGAAAAACTTCATTACAGGTGTATTTACACTAATGGCCATGAGTTTCGGCTTCGCACAAGCAAACATAGATGTGACTGCCCAGATCGGAAACTTAAACACAGCTACAGTAGACCAGACAGGTCTTTTGAACATCAACTCCTTAACACAGGATGGGAACCGTAATACCGCGGATATTGACCAGGTAGGTGCTTTCAACGTAAACATTGCCTCAAGCGTAGGAAACAGAAATTCAATTGACGTAGACCAAACCGGAGTTGCCAACTATAACAACGTAAGCCAACAGGGTAACAGAAACTCTGCAACAACCTGGCAGTTCGGAATGCAGAACTCTACAGAGCAGACTCAGATAGGTAGAAGAAATGAGGCATCATCTATGCAGTTAGGCAGCGGAAACGAAGTCGTACAATATCAGGATGGAAGAAGAAATTCAGCTTCAGCCATTCAGGTAGGAGATGACAATGCTGCTTATCAGGTACAGGATGGTAGAAGAAATGAGGCTACCGGGCTTCAGTTAGGAGACAGCAACATTTTAGTACAGTATCAGAGCGGTGATGACAACAGCGCTACCAATGCTCAGCTAGGTGACGGTAATATTGCACTTTCTGCTCAGGTAGGAGATGATAATACTTCTGTAGGAGCTCAGATTGGAAACGGTAACCAATTGTATCAGCTTCAGGCTGGTGATTCTAACACTGCCATTGATCTTCAGATGGGTAACGGTAACTTTACCTGGGTAGCTCAAAGCGGAGTAGGTCATATGCACGTAGGAGCACAAGTTGGTAACGGAAACGCCATGGTGGTGAACCAATCCAACTAAATCCGGATGTAATGTAATCTTAAAAAGGAGAAGCATAAAGTTTCTCCTTTTTTAAACCTTAAGCACTTTACAATTCTCTATTCATCATATACCTTAATAAAAATGAATGCCGTATATAAGCTGGGATTAGGACTGCTGCTATTTTTTGCCACAGTTTCTGTAAATGCTCAGCAGGTAGACTGGGATAAGGTCAACAGCAGTACTGTTCTCAAGGTTATTGCCGGACAGAACGCAGAGCAGACACTTTATGGTTCACAGGTGATCCAGGCAGGGAATTATAACAATGCAGAACTCTCCCTTAATGCCAGAACCAATATTGCCGTTCAGCAGCTTGGAGATTATAATACGCTTTTATTCATCAATTCATTCACGGATAAGGAAACAAAAACAGCTGTTACCGCACAGGGAAATAACAATATCATTGATATTACCGGAAGCAACAGTATTTCAGACGGAATGCAGATTCATGTAAAAGGCGATAACAGGACTATTTTCATGAGAAACTATTAAAACACAGTGATGAAACTTTTATATTCCTTAAGTCTGTGCACTTTATTTGTCTTCCTGTCTGTACAGGGTTATGGGCAGGAAGATAAAAAAGTGAATGCTAAGATTGAAAGCAGTATCCTTGAAAATCAAATCCGGCTGAAGGCAGTTGTTACCAATAACACAACAGTTTATAAAGAACTGAATTATCTTTTGGTTTCCATTAAAAAGGAAAGCGGAGGGAATCTCTCCAATAATCAGCAGAGCGGGAAGTTTTCCATCAATCCCAATGAAGTCAAAACACTGTCTGAAATCAATGTCAATCTTGAAAAAAAAGATGCTCTGAAAGCCTTTCTGTATGTAAGGGATGAAGAAACCCAGAAACTGATCGCAAAGGACAGTCTGGAATTGAATAATGATCTCTTTAAGAAGAAAGCTGCAAAAATAGAAGAAGATGCTGTTTTTGAACTAAAAGGCCTGACGATTGATGAGACGAAAACCAAGGTAGGTAAAGATTTTTATGATCTTTTCTATCTCCAGTACAGTCAGCTTCCGGATAAAAGCAGCTCGGCAGTCACTATTTCCGAACTGCCTCTTCGGGGAACCAGCGGACAGATCAATATCCAGATTGAGGACAAAGTGATTTACAGCTTTATGACCAACCCAAGTGAAGATTACTTAAAAGAACAGATGGCGGCCAGCCTGAAATATATCAAAGAGTTTAACGCAAAGAAAAATCTTATCAAAAATGAATTTATCTACTAAAAAAGTCAGTCATGAAAACTTTACTCATTATTTTGACCTTTATCGCGGGTATTTTCTGCGGAAAATCCCAGCAGCTTGTCTATAAGCCCATCAATCCAGCATTTGGAGGAGATACTTTTAACTATCAGTGGCTTTTGAGTTCAGCAAATGCACAGAATCAGTTTGATGAAAAAGACGATTACCGCAGTTTGCTTGATGACATGGATTCCCTCAACAGCTTCAGCCAGAGCCTGAATAGACAGGTGCTGAGCGAGCTGTCCCGAAAATTGTTTGAAGATCAGTTTGGAGAAGGCAGTATCAAACCCGGAAATTATCTTTTCGGATCGCTGTATTTACAGATTACGTCTACTGCTCAGGGACTTCTGATCAATATTTTGGATACCAGTACAGGCGATCAGTCCGAGGTCGTTATTCCAAAATAATAGTAACTAAAAACCAGACGTATCATGAGAACTTACACTTACACCAGAATTTTTTTCTGTACGGTCCTGCTATGCTGCATACAGGCGTGCAGTTCGATCTTGGGACTTCCTTCAGATCCCGAAAGATCTACCATGGGCGAGGGAACTCCCTCTACTGCGGAACTTAAAAATCTGCCTCTGCCTAAAGAAAAAATTGTTATTGGCGTGTACAAATTCAGAGACCAGACCGGGCAGTATAAGCCTTCCGAGAATGGGAATAACTGGAGTACAGCCGTTCCACAGGGCACTACCACTATTCTGATCAAAGCGCTGGAAGACAGCCGGTGGTTTATCCCTATTGAAAGAGAAAATATTGCCAATCTTTTAAACGAAAGACAGATTATCCGTTCAACCAGACAGGAATATCTGAAAGATGCCGATAAAAATAATCAGTCGCTTCCTCCACTTCTATATGCAGGAATTCTCCTTGAGGGCGGTGTGATTTCCTATGACAGCAATATCATGACCGGAGGTCTGGGAGCCAGGTATTTCGGTATAGGCGCTTCCACACAATACCGTCAGGACAGGATTACCATTTACCTGCGGGCTGTTTCTACTCTCAACGGTGAGATTCTTAAAACCGTTTACACCTCCAAAACCATTCTTTCCACCAGCGTTAACGGAAGTTTTTTCAGATATATAGATACAGAAAGACTGCTTGAAGCTGAAGTTGGACTTACCCAGAATGAACCCGTACAGCTTGCCGTAACAGAAGCCATTGAAAAAGCAGTTAGGTCTTTGATTATTGAAGGTGTCCGGGACAAAATCTGGGGTAAAGCTTCCGAAAATCTGGAGGGCTACCAGGCCATGATCAATAATTACAATAAAGAGCAGGAACAAAATTCAGGAAGAACAGTAGGCAACAAATTTCCTGAAAATTACAGACAGAAAGTATCTGTTTTTGCCAATATTGAAGCCCAGAAAGTCAAAGACGATTATGTGAATCCCAAGATGAATTTAGGTGGGAAATTAGGAATGAAATATTTTGTCAGCCCTCATTTCAATATCGAAACCAGCGCAGGCTATTTCACTATGGAAAACGAAAATATTATGAAGAGAAGCTACTTTGTTCCTGAAGTCAACCTTGAATACATCTTATTCCCGAAATACAGGTTCAGTCCTTATATCTATGGTGGGCTGGGTGCTATGTTTTCAGAATATAAGCCTCAGTATAAAGGGCAGTTTGGAGGAGGTCTTGAATATATGATAGGAAACAATACCTCACTACGCCTTTCTTCACAGTATGATATCGGTTTTAAAGACAATTGGGAAGGGCTGGTTAACGGAAAAAGAAAAGACCAGGCTCTTCGCTTTGCACTTGGGATCAACTTTTACCTTGGAAACAAATAAAAACATGAACTATGAAAACTTTAATAAAATTACTCAGCATATTCATCCTTGCTTTTTGTCTGTTTTCATGTAATGAAGACCTTGTAGAGCAGGCTCAGACAGGAATATTAAAAGGAAAAGTCGTAAAAAGAGGGACTAATGTACCTATTCCCAATGTGAAAATTTTTACAGCACCTACCACAGAAACCGTTTTCAGTGGGACCGACGGAGCATTCTCCATTGCCGCCATGCCGGTGGGAAATTACTCTGTAAAAGCCGAATTGTCTGGTTATCTTACCACTTTTCAGGCCGTAAACATACAAAAACAGGATCAGGTGGTTACGGTAGTTTTTGAGATGGATGATGATACCTCTCTGAATTCCCCGCCTTCAGCACCGCAGCTGCTAAGTCCGGTAGACAACGCGGTGAACCAGCCTTTAAGTGTTGAATTGACGTGGAGTGCTGTGGATCCTGATTCAACAGATGTCCTAAAATATAGTTTGACAGTGAAAAATAATCTGAATACGAATGTGATTCAGGTTAATGATCTGACGGCGAATCATTATACGCTTTCAGATTTGAAGTTTGGTGTAAGTTACTTCTGGCAGGTGTCTGTTTCGGACGACATTCACCCGCCAGTTTTAAGCTCAATCAGTAAGTTTACTACCAATACAGTTCCTGCTAACCGCTATCATTATGTACAGAAACAGAACGGAAACTTTATCATCATGTCCAGTGATGAACTGGGCAACAGCTTCCAGTTTACAAGTCCTTCCTATAACAGCTGGAGACCCCGGAAAAATAATAACGCAGGCCTGATTGCGTTTCTGAGGACAGAAGGAGGAAGTACCCATATTTATACCGCTAATCCGGATGGTTCCAATCCATTCAAAGTGACTACCGTTCCTGCAGCAGGATTCAATAATTATGAAATGGATTTTGCATGGAGTACCAACGGACAGGAAATTATTTATTCTAATTTCAATAAACTGTACAGGATCAACAAAGATGGAAGCGGGCTGAATTTAGTGTACACTACACCAGACGGCAGCATGATTTCCGAATGCGACTGGAGCTATGACGGAAGCAAGATTGCCCTGAAAACAAATGATTACAACGGATACAATACGAAGATCTTTATTATTGACATGACAGGTAATATCTTAAAAACTGTTTTATCAGGTTCTTTAGGAGCTTCCGGTGGTCTGAATTTTTCTGTAGACGGACAGATGCTTGTGTTTACCCGGGATCTTTCAGGGTACCAGGACGGAAGCGGCAATTACAGGCAGCTTGATTCTAATATATTTATCTATAATCTCACCAATGATACGGTATACAATATCTCTTCGGAAAGCGAAAAACCTTTGGGAACTAATGATCTGGACCCGAGATTTTCACCGAACAATGCACAGGTGATCTTTATGAACACTTCCAATGATAATATTTCGCAGAAAAATATAATGGTTATTGATCTCAACTCTTCTATGACTGATCTTTCAAGAGCAACACTCTTCAGTAACGGTGAAATGCCGGACTATGAGTAGGGAAGATTGGTGCAGTATTTAGGGTTAGGAGGGAAGATAGGGACTGGAAGATGAATTTAGCTAAACACATAAGACGTACACAATTTTAAGTTTAAATTTTTTCCCGGTACCGTATTGTTATCTGTCAGTCTCTTATCTTCCACCGCCCTGATTATGAAATTAATCATTTTGCGAAGCAAAATTCACATTTCACATCAAAAGTTCCACAGTTCTTTATAAAAAGAAAAATTCCAAATCGCGAGGTTTGGAATTTTTCGGTTAATCGAAATAATTTTTTCTAATCAATCATGTGGTTTTCTAAGGCGTATTTTACAATTCCTACTGAGTTTTTTACATTCAGTTTTAAGAGAATTCTTTTTCGGTGGGTTTCTACGGTGTTGATGCTTATAAAGAGTTTTTCAGAAATATCTTTGCTGCTCAGTCCGTCGCAGATCAGTTTCAGAATTTCTATTTCGCGGCGGGTAAGAGGACCTTTAATAAGACGGCTGGGCCTGCCTTCGCTGCTGATGAAGCTGATCATTCTTTCTTTTGCGTAGTCGCAGATGTAGATTTCGTTGAGAAGCAGGGCATTGATTGATTTCATGAATTCATCATACCTGCTGTTTTTGTCAAGATAGCTTTTTATGCCTTTGTTGAAAAGCTTCCGGATGTCAATCACTTCATAATCATTGCCAATGACAATAATTTTGATTCTGTTGTTATTGGTGGTAATGTCTTCTACAAGTTTGAAAATATCTGTAAGTATCAGCATATTGGAGCTGATGACCAGAATTTCCGGGGGTTCTTCTTTTAAATGTTCAAATAAAGATTCATAAGAATTACAAATGTCAATGTTGTTAAAAATCTGGCTTTGTGCCAGTAGTTTTGATAAACTTTCAGTATACAGTACCGGTTCATCAAAAATGGTTAATCTTGGTTTCATCATGGTCAGTTTTGTTTATATAAAAATAGGAAAAAATCTTTGTATTTTAAACAAAATTGATAAATAATTGTAAAATTTTACATTAATAATGATTGTAAAATGAAATTTTTATTGATTTTTTATTAAATAATTCCCTTTTTATTGATTTTTGAATTTAAAAATTAGAGTTATTGTTTTATAAATCTCGTATTATAAAGAGTTTTGACAATTATTTTTTTGAAAATTAATTTATTTAATTAACACGGTAGGGATATGTTGAACAGGAAAATTAATGGAATTGGCAATAAAACAAAATTGATTGGCTTTATGATGCAGTTCTTTTGCCTTCTCAATCATCGATTCTTCGGCTACTGTAACGGTAGGATAGAGGGTTAGGAAAGTAAAATGTCTGCTTCCGTCAGCCGTTTCAGTCATAATTCCGGTAGCTTCATCCGTGTAATCAATTACATTGATACCGGCTTCAGAACAAAAATGAAGATACCAGAGCATGGGGCAGGAAGAAAGTGAGGACAGAAATAGTTCTTCGGGATTATGCTTTGTCTGGTCTCCACGGAATGTCAGGTCTGAAGAAGCTTTTACCAGCAGGATTTTGAGCCATTGTCCAAGAATAAGAAGTGCCGTTGACAACGTTATATATTCCGTTTGAAGCAAAGGAGTTATCTTTAGAGGTAATTTGAGCAAAAGCGTTTTGCACTGCAAGAAGCAGCACAAGAAATAAATTTTTTGTTATTGTATTTGAGTTTTCTTTAGTTGGTGCAAATCTAATAAAAAAACCTCCAGCAGGGCTAGAGGTTTGAATTTTTTGTTAATTAGAAAATTCTATCAATTCTTCTTTTTTAGAATTGTAGATTCTGTATTCTAAATATTTAAAAGAATCCCTTGGGATGATGGTTACCCATTTTTTGTACTTAATGAACCATTTCATCTGGATACTTTTGATGCCTTTGGTGAGGTAGGCTTCCACGAACGGATGTACATGCAGGTAGATTTTTCCTTTTTCTTTCTGCAGAATACTCCTCAGTGTTTCACCCATTCTTTCCACAATAACAATTGGAGCTACAATTTCTCCGTCTTTGTTCGGGTTTTCTTCTTTGGTTTCGATCTGTTTTTCCGGGCGGTTTCTTTGCCGGGTGATCTGGATCAGTCCGAATTTGCTCGGTGGAAGAATTTTATGACGCGCTTTGTCACGCTTCATTTCTTCTTTCAGGTGTTCATACAGATCTCTTCTGTGATCAGGATTCTGCATGTCTATGAAATCTATCACAATAATACCTCCCATATCACGGAGACGAAGCTGCCTGGCAATTTCTGTGGCTGCCATTTTATTCACTTTCAGTGCGTGTTCTTTGTTGACGGCAGTTCCGGTGGTAATATTATTTCCGGAGTTAACGTCTACTACGTGAAGAGCTTCTGTGTGTTCAATAACAAGGTAAGCGCCTTTTGAACTCGGAATGTTAACGTGTTTTCCGAAACTTTGTTTGAGCTGTTTTTCAACATTATAATATTCCAGAAGAGGAATATGAGAACTATAAAACTGGACAATATTCTTTCTTTCCGGAGCGATAATCTCCAGATAATTTTTCATTTCGGTAACCATCTGTTCGTCATCACAGATAATATTTACGAAATCCTGGTTGAAATTGTCTCTTAAAATAGCTGAAGCTTTGTCTTCTTCGCTTAAAACTTTAGACGGAACTTTATTTCGCTGGATGTTTTTAAAAGTACTTTCCCACTTCTGAATCAGCTGATTCATGTCGTTGTGAAGGTCGGCTACTTTTTTTCCTTCCGCTACTGTTCTGATGATAACACCGAAACCTTCAGGTTTAATGCTGTCAATCAGGGTTCTCAGTCTTTCTTTTTCTTCCGAGGTTCTTATTTTTTTAGAAATAGAAACTTTGTTGTCGAAAGGGATCAGAACCAGAAAACGTCCCGTGAGGGAAACCTGGGTAGAGATTCTTGGACCTTTGGTAGAAATAGGTTCTTTAGTAATCTGAAGCAGAACCAGATCATCTTTTGCAATGACTTTGTCTACGGTTCCGTTTTTATCTATTTCAGGCTGTATCTCGAAATTTTTTAAGCTTGAAGTGCTTTGTTTTTTAGAAATAGTATCTTTTAAAAACTTTCTGTATGTAAGATACTGTGGGCCCAAATCCTGATAATGCAGGAATGCATCCTTATCATATCCTATATTAACGAATGCGGCATTCAGATTAGGGGCCAGTTTTTTTACTCTTCCTATAAACAGATCTCCAACTATAAAATCGCTTTTGTCCTCTTGCTCATGAAGTTCACATAGTCTTCCGTCTTCCAGCAGTGCAATCTTTGTAAGATCATCTTCATGCGAAACGATGAGTTCTTTCTTCATTTTTTCTAATAATAAGGTTAAGATGATAGGAAACGGCTCTGTTTTTTTTTGCAGGTCATCTGATATTAAATATAAGGATTTAGAATGAAAAATCTTTATATTTTTTTTGAAAATACCGGAAACAGCCTGTTTCCTTGAGGAATCTTATAGTTGCAAACAAAAATATAGTCGGTGAACTTTAAAAAATTAAAACCACCAACTATATTTATTATATTGTAAATCTCAAGAAAAAGAGATTATTTCTTCTTATGTCTGTTTGCTCTTCTTCTTTTCTTTCTCTTGTGAGTTGCAACCTTGTGTCTTTTTCTTTTCTTTCCGCTTGGCATAATTTTAATTTTTTAGTAACTAGTTAATATTCAGTTAATGTTCTTATTTTACTGCAACTTTTGTTTTTACTTTCTCTACAAAAGATTTTGAAGGCTTGAAAGCAGGAATATTGTGAGCAGGAATCTCAATTGCAGTGTTTTTAGAAATATTTCTTCCTGTTTTAGCAGCTCTTGTTTTAATGATAAAAGATCCAAACCCTCTCAGATAAACGTTATCCCCATTATACATAGAAGTTCTGATCTCCTGCATAAAAGCTTCTACAACTTTCTGTGTTTCATTCTTTTCTGTTCCCAACTTATTTGAGATGGTGTTTACCAATTCTGCCTTTGTCATTTCCTTTTTTAATTTTAAATTTTAGGTGTGCAAATTTAGTTAAAAAAATTGAATACTAGCAAATTAGTGGCAAAATATTTTTGTTTAAATGGTAGAGTTTTAATGTTTACGGTATATTAATATTACATTAAGTTATTCTACATACTGGAATTGTAATAGCCGTTCTCTACACAGAAACGGATAAGATGGAGCTTTGTTTTCAGTCCCAGTTTTTCTGTCAGCCTGTTAATGTAAGTATCTATCGTTCTGGTGCTCAGGTTCAGCTTTTCTCCAATCTCTTTATTGCTGAATCCCTCATAACAGAATTTCATCAGCTGGATTTCGGTTGGGGTAAGTTCTTCCTGTCCTTTTTTCTGCCGCTCCATATAATCCTGTACAGCAAGAGGCTGTTGTTCCCATTCTTTAGAATATGCCTCATAATCAAACTCTTCAGAACCTGTGCTTCCTTTAATAATATCCTTAATAATATTGCTCTTTTTCTGGCAGTAATATATATTGGGAATCTTAGAAAGAATTTCTGCCATATCTTCCTGGTAGGTACTGGAATAGGTTACAATTGGCGTTTCAGTATTGTTTTTTCTGATGTACTTGATGGCTTCAATTCCGCTTAATACCGGCATGAATAGTTCAATGATGAACACATCCTCCTGTCTTCTGTAGATTCTGTTTACCAGCTCGTGCCCGTTATTACAGTCATTCAGAAGCATATAGAAAGGGTTCTCCATCAGCGTTTTGATCATGATTTTTTTAAAATAGAAATCACTGTCAGCTATAGAAAATCGCACCGTATTGGATAAAATTTTACTCATCTTTTAATATCGATTTGGCCTATGATATTTAAAATTCAGAGGCCTAATTTATGAAAAACTTATTAAAGTGAAAATTAATCTTAATTTAATTCTAGATAGGTTGAAATTAGTGCAGGTAAAATACAACTTGTGCATAAATTTTTTTTTTTATATTTTCACAGGCCAAACAAATTGCAAATTATGTCTTCTACTCGGGAAAAAAAATTAAACAAATCGGACGTCAGAACGGGCATTCTGAAGTTTATCCTATCTTTTGCAGTTCTTTCTGTAGTATCCTTTCTATGTCTGTTTCTCTTTTTTAAGAGTTATGCTGTGCAAAGAGAAGGAATTGATAGGGATGCCCGTGAATATACAACTCTTATGGAGAAAAGTGATAAGCTTAAAACTGTTGTTGATGAAATTTACAGTGAAATGAGCCAGCACGATAAGGTAGTAAATGATGGGTTTCTACGAACCAGCATCCTGGATAAGATGAAAGACGTCAAAAATGTGATGGGTAAGGACAGTGCAGGAAGCTTTAAACACTATGCCATTCTGATGAAGCAGATTAATCCCATGCTTACCCTTAAAAGAGAAATTGTTAAGCAGGGGAATAAAAAGCAGGGAACATGGGCCGAACTGCAGGATTGTATGGGAAAAACGGGAGTTGTTGACAGGGAGCTTCTGAAAGATCCTACAAGAAACTTCACAGGAGGTAAAAGAAGAAAATAAATAAAAAATAAAGTTATGCAGGGACAAATCACACTATCCAAAAAAGAGAGGCATTACCAGTTTTTTTATTTGATACTGATGCTTCTGGCTGCCATGATATTTCTCGGGATCATCTTTTTAAAAGGATTTGCTTCACCGTTTTCGGACGAAGACATAATAGGTATTCAGAGGCTTGAGAAAAAAAACGAATTCGAGAAGCAGCAGAAGCTCCTTCAGCCCAGAATAGACAGTACCTATTCTATTATCAGTAAAATGTCTGGCACAGCTCCAGAACCTTATATTGAACAGGAAATTTCTATCGGAATTAATGATATTGGGAATCACTTTGATGACGGAGTAACTGATATCCGTAAAGAAGCTTATCCGCAGATCGTTAAATTCTATAAAATGTATTTTGAAGATAAAAGGGCGCTTTCTATTACCACGGAAACTATTCAGAAACTTGAAAAAGATCTGGCGGACTGCCAGATAGGATTCAAAAATAAACAGGGACGCCTTTATGACAGAAATGAACAAATTAGGAACAGAACCCAGTAAGCCAATCAATAAATATTAAAAAAATAAAACACATCAATCACTAACTATGAATTATTTTCAAAAAAACAAAAAGAACATTATAATCGGTGTTATAGCATCCCTGCTGGTTGCTGCACTTGTTGCACTGTGGCTTCAGAAGAAAGTGATCCACTCTTCGGATGATATTCTTGGAATCGTTTATCCTTCCACTTTGTTCGTAGGAGATACCCTTTCATTCGATGACAATACCCAGTTTGCCAAAACCAAAAAATGGACTTTCGGAGATGGAACTACCTCTGATAAAAGCAAAGGAATTCATTTCTATAATAAATCCGGATATTACACGGTAAGTTTAATTGTGGATAATAAGTACACGAAATCTTTCCAGGTAATGGTAAGGGAAAGACCAATGAGGCAAGATACCACAAAGACTGCCACTACTATTGAAGCTCCTCTTCAGGCCATGCAGAATGAAGCGGTGCAATTCCGGGCGGTGTCTGATGCAACCAAGTTTGAATGGAGATTTGGAGAAAGCGGAGGGGTAGACGCCAGAGAAAAATTTGCCATTTACACTTTTAAACAGCCGGGTGAATATAAAGTGGCTCTGTTTACAGAAGAAAACAGAGAACCTGTTTATCATACGATTAAAATTACTCCTGAGTATAACTCTTTGGATGACGTACTGCCTGTAGAAGATGCTTATGCTAAGGTTGATAACAATTTTAAATACCACCTGCAGCAGATTGCCAACGGAAACGACTTTAATACACATTACAACTACCTGCTGAAAACGTACCTGTGTAACAATGAAAATTCAGTGGTAAAGGTAAATGACAGCAAAGTTAATAACTTCTATATGTACTGTGCAGGACTTCAGTTTGACAAGAATGTAGTAATCCAGACTGTGAAAGTGAACTTTGATGACACACAGACCTGTGTAACGAAAGTAGATATCAACCAAAGCAAATAATATTCTCCGGGATAACCGGTTACGCCAATCATAAAAAGATAAAATAGGATGAAAAATAAATTTCCTCTAGCAGCATATTATATAGGATTATCAGTGTTATTAGCGAGCTGTCAGGTGAAGCTGCCGTCTAAAAGAACCCCTGAGCCGTCACAATACGGACAGGTAGACAACTCACCGGTAGTGAATGGATACCCGAAAAAAGCGGTCCCATGGATCGTTATTTCAGACCGCTCAAGAAACACGGCCTATCTTGATAAAGACGACGAAAAGTCTTATAAAGAAGTTAAATTCCTGGAACCATTAATGGTCCTGAAGCACAGAGACGGAATGGTAAAAGTAGCGGAATACGTTCCGGATGCTTTAATGAAAAAAGTATCGTCAAAATCCATCAAAACTTATGGATGGATTGCCGAATCTGACCTTCTTTTATGGAACAGCTCCTTAAAAAGTGAAAAGACCGGCTACCCTGTAAGAGTAGCAGTGGTTCCGAATAACAGTGATGTGATCAGAAGTGCCGAAAGGTATTACAAGAATGACTCCATTATGGTATTCAATTCACCAAGCCTTATAGAAAACGCCAAAGCCAAAATTCCGAACGGACAAATGGTGTACGTGTACAAGCAGGCGGAAAACAACAGAAGGTTCCTGGTAGGTAAAAAACCATCTATCGATATAGACAGTATCAGTACCAATCTTTATGGCTGGGTAGATGCCAATGTGATCTCTACATGGGGTGAACGTTCCGCTATGAAACTGAAAAATGATGCCGGATATAACGATACTACCTTAGGAGTTCATGAAGGATATCCCGGAGGGGCCAATACCGAAAACAGAACCGCTATTCTTCTGACGGATGCGAGCAAGAGAACTCCTCTTGAAAATATTTATCCTGTAAGTCTGGCACTGAATGAGGCTCCAACTCCTGATTCTAAAACAAAATATTTTACCAATATCCTGGATTACAGTAAGAATTATGTATTTAATGTTTTAGGAGATAAAATTTATTTTGACCGGTATAAAGAAATAACGGAGAGAGATAAAAACATCAATATTGTTTTTGCATTGGATATAAGTGCTCCTAATGCACCGTATGCGCCCATTGTAAAATCTTTACTTCAGGATCTGCAGCTTAAATTTGAAACCCCTTCTTATTTTAGTACAGTAAAGTATGGTGTTGTTTTGTATAAAAACAATCCATGTGGGAATAATGTGGCAGTTTCCAGTTTAAATACAGATTACAGCAAGATCACCAAATTCATTGATGAAAAAACGAATGAAATGAACTGTGTAAGCAACAGTGGGTATCAGCCGGTAGGCGAAGCACTTTCTGCTGCCGGAAACCTGCTTTCCAATATGCCGGATGAAACGAATATCGTGATCACAGTGGGAACTTCTTCGTCTAATCAGAACGGAAATATGTATGGAGTGATCAGCTCACTTTCACAGGCCCAGGCAAGATTAATCATGTTCCAGACCAGCGCAAGATCATCTGATAATTACAATGATTTTGTATTGATGTCTGAAAACGTGGTAACCAATACGGCCAAAAATATAGCTGAGCTTAAAAAGGAGAAGATCGTTAAACAAAATGACGTTCTTACTAAGAATAATTTTAGTCTGATAGAAGGAGATGCCGGATTTTTCTCATTAGATTATCCTAAGCAGAGTATGTCTCAGGGATTTGTGATCTTCCCTAAAAAAGGAGAAATTGCAACGCCGGGATATCTTAAAAAGTCTGTAGACAGCCTTATTGCACAGGTAACTTTAGATAATCAGACGATTGATAAATCACTTAACGAATATTTCCACTCTTCTGTAGGGGCAGGAAATACCGATGTAGACGTGAAATATAAATATCTGTATCCAGGACTTACGAATCCTGTTTCCGCAGGAATTGCTGCACAGCTGATCAACTACGGAAACCCATTCCTTGTGAAAGGGCATATTCCGAAAGACCTGAAAGATTTCAAACCGGGACATGAAAAAGGAATCCTGATTTCTGAAACAGAATTTGATCAGCTGAAAAACTTCTATACTGAAGTATATCAGAAAACAGAAGCTGCCAGAGAAGATTTCAGTAGAGCAGGCGCTATCAGGGAATATATAAAATTGCTGAAAAAATATAATCCTACAATAAAGTTCCTGGACAAAGGAGATCTTTATCAGAAATCTATGGCTTACGCTGTAGGTTTGAGTACCGGATTTGACCTTTCTGAAGAAGAGTTGATGGCTAAGTTTAACTTGAGAGGCTGGAAAAAATCTAAAGATATTTCAGATCAGACGGTAAGAAACTACTTCCTGAACTATAAAAAGCTTGCAGACAGAATGCTTTCCTATAGAAAACATCCTGCTGTAAAGATTGAACAGAACGGACAGACGTTCTACTGGCTTAATGAGCACTTTATGCCAACCATGCAGGAAACAGAAGCACCGGAATATACCAAACATTAATTGGCAGTATAATAATATCAAAAGCAGAAGTTCAGTACTTCTGCTTTTTTTGTGCAGAAAATGATGAATTGATGATTTCCGGTATGAATTATTTCTGTGATCATTCAGCGCTCAGAAAATGCAGGAAATTCAGTCTTATTTCTCATTTAAGTGTAAAATATCATTGATTATCAATGTTTAATAAGTATTATGAAATCTTTTATTTATGGGGTTTCGAGTGTTGTTCTTAAATCTAATGTCGTAGAATTACTACAAAAAGTCGTAGAACTACTACAATTTTTCAGATTTATAGTAAAAAGCTTTTTTTAAACAAATGGACGTTCTATATTTGCTCACCAATCAATCACTAAATCACAAAATATTAACGATTAAAGTTTACCAATCATGGCAGCAAATTCAAGAGGAATCTTAAAATTCAACGGAGGAGAAGGTCAGAAATTATTAAAGCTGAACTACAGCGTATCTAGATCTACAGACGTTTCAGGACGTGTAGCATCAGATCCTTCCAATGCCCTTATTAAAATTACAGTAGAAGCTACTGAAAAATCAGACATCCTTGAAAGCTTACTAAACGGAAAGTATAAACCTACAACAGGAGAGGTTACTTTCAACAAATCTCACGAAGAAGGAACATTGATCACCCTGAGCTGGAACAACGGATACGTGATTCAGCACCAGGTGGAGTTTGACGCAATAGACGAAAACAGTATGTTGATCAGTTTTGTAGTGAGTGCAGAAAACATTGACTTCGGAAATTCCAAGTACGAAGGAGTATGGCCGGGTGCTTAATCTTACACTATTACACATCAACATTCATAAAAAAAGGCTGTCCCAAGAAAGACGGTCTTTTTTGCCTGTGATGGTCTGTTCTATGTTGGTTACATAAACAATAGACAAATAACCTGCCGGAAATGTATAGACCGGATGATTTTTTTTATTATCTTTAATGTATTCAAACACAGTAAAATATGAAAACCCAAACACAAAATATGCCGAAAAACTCTTCATTTCGTCCGTCTCAGAATGCCGACGGAATTTCTGAAAATCAACATTCCGGAATTAACCGCCTGGTGAAGTTGTCTTTAGTGATAGAAGGGAAAATTATTAAATTTTACAAACACTTTAAGCTGAAACAGAGTACCAGCCGCCACCATGAATTTAGTTTAACCTTAGCTCATGATGCTTTGGGAGACCGTCAGACCCATACTCTCGAAGAAGCCAATAAATTCCTGGGAAAACGCCTCACAGCTGTTATTTCGTATAAAGATATTGAGAATAGCCCCGAAAGAAATTTTGTAGGAATCATTACCAAGGTAGGTTTCAGTCAGGAAAAGATGAGTCTTGGGAATATTGTCCTTTCAGGATACAGTCCAACCATTCTTCTTGATGGTGCTCCGCATGTGCAGAGTTTCGGAGGCGGCCAGCCTGTGAATATGGGAATTATTGCCGAAGAAGTTATTAAACAGGGTATTGATAAAAGCCGGTTTGATATCAGAATTGATACCAATGATTATTCCCAGATCATATACAGCAGCCAATACGATGAAACCCATTATAACTATCTTGCAAGAATGGCGGAAGCCTACGGTGAGCAATTTTATTATGACGGCGAAGTTCTGCATTTCGGTAAACTTCCGCCTCAGAATAAACCTATTAAACTGACATACGGAAGTAACGCGGATGATATTAAAGTAGAGCTAAAAGCAGTTCATACGAAACCTGAATTCTACGGATATAACAGCAGCCGTAACGAGAAACTTACTTCCGGAACAACACCTATCCAGCATGTAAGTGATCTGGCCAAAACAGCTTATGAACACAACGACAAAATTTATAAAACACCTGCTCTTCAGGTAGCTCCTATAAAAGCAACGACTCATCTTGATGTTGAATATTCACAAAAAAGCACTTCAGGAAGCGAGGCCGTAAATGTATTTTCAGTATCAGGAAATACTACAGTTCCGTTTTTACATCCGGGGTGTGTAGTTGATCTTCAGATGAGAAAGCCTGATACCAACGAATCATCCTATTTCACCAGAATTATGGTGACAGAAACTACACATGAAATTGATACCATTGGCCATTATACAGGAAGTTTTGATGCAATTGCTTCAGATACAGGATTTTTACCAAAACCGGAATTCACATCCCCAAAAGCCGAACCACAAATTGCAACCGTGATTTCCAATGCCGATCCCGAAGGACAGGGAAGAGTACAGGTAAGATTTGACTGGCAAAATAATGATACAACTCATTTTATCAGAATGATGAGCCCTGATGCAGGAGGAACAGACCGGATTACTCAAAACAGGGGCTATGTTGCCATTCCTGAAGTAGGAGACCAGGTAATGGTGAACTTTGTACACAGTCATCCGGACCGGCCATTCGTTATGGGAGGAATGTTCCATGGCGGAGTAGGACTTGGAGGAGGATTAGATAACCGTGTGAAATCTATTCAGACCAGAAGTGGCCACAAAGTAGTATTTACAGAAGATGAAAGCATCATCATTACTGATAAATCCGGAAACGAAATCCATTTAGATACAACAGGAAGCAATATTACCATTACTGCCCCTGAAACCATGACATTGAACTGCAGAAATATGAATATTAATGTTGGTGAGAATATGACAACAAATGTAGGCGTCAATAAAATGGATACCATCATGGTCAACCATTCTGAAAGTGTAGGCTCTATGAAATATCTTTCTACCGGAGCCGATTTTATCACGAATGTAACCGGGAAAATGACAGAATTTATTCAGGGAAATAAAGAGTCTCACACAGAAAAAGACAGATTAAGAGTAGCCAACGGACAGATTACCACCCAAAGCCAGGGAACATTTGAGCAGCATGCTCAGAAAGAAATACAGAATAATTCCGGAGAGAAATCTAAAAATCATTAATCTCCGGAAATGGGCAAAGAATCTTACATAGGTGGTGATTATATAGAAACAACCGGTGGCGATGCTAAGACTTTTGCAGGAAAAAGTATTGTTAACTCTTCTGTACAGCAGTTTGCTCAAACAGGAGAAACAGCAGGAGTAAGCTATAAGGCAAATGCTGCACCACCTTCATTAGGAAGTTTGGATCTTATTAAAATTAAGATCAATACAACTTTTGATGTATGTCATGATGAAGTTTCCAGTTTCAGTGAGTTTAAAAATTTCTGGATACTGGAAGATAAAGGAAAGTATTACCATTGGCTTAGCCTCAGAGGAAATTCTGATGATAAAAATAAGCCGGATCCTTTACCTATCACTCTGGCAAGTACAGACAATTTTGTGTTTACAGCCACTTTTAAAACAAAGGGGCCAATAACGTGTAAAATCCGGGTACAGGATTCAAATAAAAAATATGTTTTTAAAGAACAGCAGCATCCTAAAAAGAACAAGGACGAAGAGCACGAACTAACATTCACCTGTGATACGAAGCCTTATAAAGACACTGTTCAGTATCTCGAGAACTTTACGCTCCATTTTGAATATTCTGAAGACGGAACCAATTGGGTACCCATGAAAAGTGTTAAGTTCTGTTTGTATCTTACATGGAAAACACCATTGTACAACAATTTTGAAAACCTTCCGTCTGTAAGTGATACAATGCAGATAAAATGCCAGCCCAACAAAAATCAAAAGAATATTTTTGAAACACTATTGTGGCTAGGCTGTAAAGGAGGATCTGGAAAAGGGAATACCGGTAAAACAAAAGAGGAAAATGAAGAAATAGTTTTAGATTCTATCTTTAAACAATTTGAAACCTTAAAAATAATAAGAAGAAGAGAAGGGCAGAATAGACCAGATGGAACTTCGTATTTAACGAAAAACTGGAGCGCAGAAGGATTAGGATATTGGAGGGGAATAAGCGCAGTTGATGCCAATCCATTAACAGATGCCAGGGACCCAAGGGCATATATGTTTTATGATGCGGCTACAGGTGCCTATATAGAAAGAACAGTAGGGTTATTTTAAAATATGGGGAATTCAGATGTGGTGAATGGACAGCCTTTTTATTGTATATAGGATTTGCTCAAGGTATTGCTTTGGACCAGTTTGCAATCTTTTCAGGAAGAGGGCATAATGATAGTTTTATGGCACAGATAACCACTCATTTTGTTAATTTAATGTTTTTAGTAAAAGGCTGGAATATTAAAGATCCTCTAGCTCCGGAGTTGCCGCCTTCTACAGCATATAGAGCGCAGGGAAATGCAAATCCTCTCCATTATTTTTCAGATCATGTTTTTACTTTATTTGAAAGAAATGGGGTGAAGAAATATTATGATGCATCATATGGCCTCAGATTTAAATCCGGCCAGAAAACAGAAAAAAAACTGTTGGCAGAATATTCTACTTCAGCTTTGACTGGGGTATTGTATATGAGAGAGAAGACACCCGGAAAGAGTGAATATAAAACCATTACAACCAATATGGAACAACATTTGGTCATTAGTCTGTATAAAGGACTTGGTGGTGGACCTTATTTAACTGATGATAAAATAACATATACTTTATGAGACGTTTGATTTTTTTATTTTCATTTCTTATAATTAATACTCATTTTTTATTTTCCCAAATAAAAGAAAACAATATGGATACTATATTAATTACAGATAATATACAATTATATTCTCAAAAGAATTCTGCTGACTGGAATTTGATTTTAAATACGAATAATAATAAAAAAACTTTGATTAATAAGAAAAATCCAGCTCCTCAAACAAATCAGTTTCTTAAGTCTTCAAAGGATTATTTTTTAGATATTCCGAAATTAATAGACGGATTTTCATATAAAAATAATATTTACTTTTTTGTTTTTATAGAAAGAGCACTTTGGTTATATCAATCAGATTTGGAAGGAGGAAATTTAACAAAGAAAAAAATAATGGATATGATTCCCGGATCTGTAGATAATTTCGGGGATGCTAAATTTTTTATAGAAAAATGTGATCATGATAATGACACTTATTTCTCCGTAACACATTCAAGGGTTGGCAGGCAGATCACAAAGTTTTTTGAATTGAAAAAAAATGACTTTACGGTAAAAGAATTTGATTTTTCAGAAAACAATACCGTTTTATCAAAAGAAGATCATGATATTTTTTATGACAAAAATCTGAAAGAAGACAAAGAAGAAATAAAAAAAGAGATAAAAAAAATAATATCGAAGATATCGAAAGATGATGCTAAATTCAATTATTTAGGAAATTTGAAAGGCATGAATGGAACTTATTTTTTATATTCCGATAAAACGGTTCATTTTCTTCTGTTTACAAATGATTATGAATGGATTTCACCCAAGTTTAAAGAAAAAGTTCTAAAGTGAAATTTTGAAAATTATAGAATAAAAAACCATCATCAAAATTTTACCATAAAAAGCCCTGTCTGAAAAACAGGGCTTTTTTGTGGATTTATCCTTCTGTATTCGGAAAATGAACCTTGATACTTCCCGTTTTAGTGTGAAAATAAATATAGAGTCAATAGAGGTAAATAATGACTAATAAAGGATATTTTTGATTGTTTTAAATCAAAAGTCGTAGAATTACGACATCAAATCGTAGAATTACTACAATTTTTCAGATTTACAGTGAAAAGCTTTTTTTAAAGAAATGGACGTTCTATATTTGCTCAACAATCAATCACCAAATCACAAAATATTAACGATTAAAATTTACCAATCATGGCAGCAAATTCAAGAGGAATCTTAAAATTCAACGGAGGAGAAGGTCAGAAACTATTAAAGCTGAACTATAGCGTATCTAGATCTACAGACGTTTCAGGACGTGTAGCATCAGATCCTTCCAATGCCCTTATTAAAATTACAGTAGAAGCTACTGAAAAATCAGACATCCTTGAAAGCTTACTCAACGGAAAATATAAGCCTACAACAGGAGAAGTTACTTTCAACAAATCTCACGAAGAAGGAACATTGATCACCCTGAGCTGGAACAACGGATACGTGATTCAGCACCAGGTGGAGTTTGATGCAATAGACGAAAACAGTATGTTGATCAGTTTTGTAGTGAGTGCAGAAAACATTGACTTCGGAAATTCCAAGTACGAAGGAGTATGGCCGGGTGCTTAATCTTACATTACTACACATCCACATTCATAAAAAAAGACTGTCCCGAAAAAGGCGGTCTTTTTTGCCTGAAATAATCTTATTCTGTGCGTATTACAAAAGATACGCAAATCAGAAACCTTTATGAAATAAACAGACCGGATGATTTTTTTATTAACTTTAAGGTAGATAATCACAGAAAATCATACATAGAATAAATATGATTCTGAAAAATAAAAAGAAACCCTCCAATAGAGATCTGAAATAATAAGTTCAGTCAAATACACCAAATCTAAAAACCACTAAACAATGAGTAAGGAAAGTTACATAGGCGGAGATTATATTGAAACCACGGGTGGAGATAATCGTAGTTTTGCGAAAGAAAATATTGTGAATTCTTCAGGAACACAGTTTAGACAGGAAGGAACAGAGGGAGTGACTTACGGAACCAACAAAGATCCGGTTAATATTACAGCCGCCGCAGTACTGGATGCTTATGTTGCCCGGCTTGAAGATAAAACTTACACTAAAATCAGTTCCGCTACAGTAGGTGATACAGTATACATAGTTGTGAAAACAGCAGGGCTGGCAGGTAAAAAAATAGAAGTCAATCTAAAAGACCGTGATGGTATTTTAAGCGCAAAGCCATATGAGTTGGTAGACCTGTTTCAAGATGACAAAGATGTAGAGGGAGTACTTACGGCAACGGTAGACAAAGAAGGCCTTGCTGTTTATAAAGTAAAACTTCAGCCTACAGCAGAAAAAAAAGATATTGAAGCCTGGGGAACTAAAATAAACAGTGCCAAAGACAAAAAAGTAAATACCTGCATCATGGTAGATGCCGGGAAGCATAATCCCGGAGTGGAAATTACTTATATGGGGAAAAATCCAAAAGAGAGTGAAAATGATTCCCAGACAGCTTCTCAGCCCAATTACTGGCTTGATGAAAACGGAAAATGGTTTGAGATTAAATATTGTGAATGCAGTGTTTACTCTATTGATAAAGAATTGCTTAACGGTCCGAATGTTGTTCATACCAAAGCAGACAGTAAGGTAAAAGGGAATGCGGGAATCCAGAAAATTATAGCCATTGTTTTACACAGGACAATCGGTTCATCAATTGCCGGGGCTATTGCTCATACAAAAGGAACCCATTTTTATGTGGAAGGATCACGGGGTACTGATGGCGAAATATTCCAGCCGATTAAGCTGGATCAGTATTCCAATCACATTATGAATAAGACGGCACGTACTGCCCATATGGAAATCCAGACAGAAAATTCCATCGGAATAGAGGTGATCGGAATGGCTTATTACAAAGATGGAAAAGACCTGTATACCGTTTATGATACCAAGGTGAAAAATCCGGAATCTGTTAAATTAACGGCAGCCTTCAAAGGACAGCGTCAGATTAATGGAAAATGGAAAGATGCTGATATTTACTGGGATCAGCTGACTGATGCACAGGTTAAATCAGTAAAGTGTATTGTAGTTGCATTGATGAAAAAATACAACCTGAAAAAAGAAAATATCTTTACCCATGAAGAAATGCAGTCCAAAACTGCAGGTGAAGGCCAGGTTGTAAAAGATGCTATTCTTCCATTATTAAATGAATGCTTATGAGAAACGTATTATTGATCCTATTTACATCTATCCTTTTCTCGGGATGTGGTTCCTTACAGGGGCAGAATAAAGATGTAGAACAGTTTGTTAAAAAAGTAGTGGAAATCTACAACGAAAAAAATTCTGATAAATTTAACCAGTTGATTGATAAAAATTCAGGATTGACCCTAATTACAACCACCGGTCCTAATAACAGCTGGTTAAAAGTGCAGAAACTTTGTCTGGATAAAAAATGCCTTGATAACAGAATTGCAGAATCAGCAGGAGTTCCTTACCAGTCACTTTTGGAAGAATACAAAACAGGAGATCTCAATCTGAATACCATTGAATTTACCGAAAAATCATTTTTTGAATGTGAAAAAATTGAGAAAGAGGGAATTTTTGTCGCTTCAGAAAATAAATTTCACGCTTTATCAGAATCCATTAATTTCTTTCTCGAAAATTCTCCTAAGATCCTTGGTGAAGAATTAGAAGCAAAGAAGAAAAACGAACTGGTAAAAGACATTGGGAAGTTCAAAAAAATGGAAACAAAAAGCCGCAGGGTAACGGTAAACAGTAAAGACGGAACTTTTATTTTCTATATCACCAATATAGGTGGGAAATGGTATCTCACCGTCATAGATTTTGCTTCTATGGATTGTAGCGTATAGATTAAATATCACGGATAAAATCAGTATAACAAAGTGTCTTAAGAGATCAGGGAAATATGAAAACCTTTTCAACAAAATATAAGCTGCTTTTAGCCTTATTAATGATTTTTAATTCTGTTTTTTCACAAAAAATAAAGCTTGCTGATCATGAAAATTTAAGAAAGGATACTGTCGTTTTATTTAATAAAAGCATCATAATTAATACCCCTGTAGTGATGGGGAACGGACCAGTTGAAACCGAGAATATTCTTGAAATTGAAGATAGAGGAAATACGAAAATTTTAAAGTTCAATTCCTTATCAAATGGAAATAGTTCCTGGCTTTATATTCAGAATAAACAAAATAAAATTTACATTACTAAAGAACTTAATTATAGCAACGGAATTTATAAAAAAGAGCTGAAGAAAAATGATTTTGATTACCTGCCCGCCACTCAAACCTGCACAAAAAAATCGTCAGTAATAGTTGATAAAAGTATTTCTTTAACAGACTTTTTTAAATTCACTCCTGATGATTGTTACAAATGTCCTATTAATATCAGTATTGATGAGTGTCTTAAAAATAGAAAGGTTAAGTACAACTGGTAACCTGAAAAATAGTTAAATTTGAAAACAAAACCAAGAAAACCCGGATTTATCAATGAGTAAAGTCACCAATCAATTAAAATATTTTTCAAAATTATCCGCAGTATTTTTTTTCAGTTTATTGAAGATCTATGGAATAGGAATACTTTCCACGGTGATCGTCATGGTAGCTGGAATTTATATATTATCCGCAAGCTTTGGAAGTGGTTTAGGGCACAGCGGAGCTTATTTGTTTATAGTGGCCGCCATTACAACAAAGCCGGTTTCCGCCAGTCTTTTCTTTTTACTGATGATTGCAGCACCGTTTTGTATCGGGATATTTTCCACAAAATACGCCATGTCCAATGTAATCAGCAGGTTGGTTAAAGATCATGCAGAAACCCTGTTGATCCCGGCTATTGATAAAGTGATGGACAAATTCAGATCAGGCCAGCCTACAGTCATCCGGAACAGTGCAGATTATGCTTTAGTTAAAATTCAGCTGATCAACGAGTTTAAAAACAGCTCAGAAAACAAAATCATAAAAAAGATTTTAAGCTATGCCTTAAAAAAGATGAGCTTCGATGAACTGGATCTTAAAAGCGGAAATATTAACTTCTACGATCTTATTAAAACAAAACTGATCGAAAAGCTTCACGAGCTTGCCGAACCTTCTGCCATGATCTTTTATATCTATATAGGACTGCAGTGGCTAAGTCTGGCTATGCTCTATTTTCTGAATATATAAGGAATTATCAGACAGACGTGAAATCTTCTGAACAACGATGAACAGTGTATTTGTTCACCTCAGATAAGCATTAGTTCTCTATTCAAAGAATTACCTATCTTTATCCTTGTATAAATTTATATAAAAAAGATATATTTGTAAACAAGTATCTTTTGACAGATGATACGGGCTGAGAATGATTTCCCGGCTCTAAACACCAAATAATCTGACAGAATTAAAAAGAACACAGACATATTAATATAAGAAAAATTATCAATGGGAGTACTAGTAACCAACGAAACAGTAAAACAGCTATTTCATATTGCTCAGTCGATAGCGAAGGAAAACTATAATGGTACCTATGGAGGTCCGCACATTCTGCAGGCTTTAATGCATAAAGATATCGGACTTAATGAATTCCTGAAAAGCATAGAAAAAGATCCCGGTTATTTTTACGAATGGGCAGATGTCCGTATCGAAGAATATCCCAAAACCAACCATCTCCCGGATGAAGTACGTCCGGATGAAGCAGTGGATATCCTTATCGAAGAAGCAGATGATATCCGTTTAAAATTGGGTCTGGATGAAATTACTCCAATCTGTATCCTGACAGCGATTGTAAAACCTCAGGTTGCTTTTTCACTCCAGCAGTTGAAATCATTACCGCTGAGAGAACATGAAATTTTCAATCTGTACAGAAAAGATACCCCTTTTACTGTAGCTGAAGACGGAGATTTCTCTTCCCTTTTTTCAAATGGATCAGACTTTACAGACTCCTCCTTTCCTTCCATTAAAAGTTATTGCGTAGACAGAACCGCACAGGCCAGAAAAGGAGAACTTGAAAATATTATAGGAAGAGACAAAGAACTGAGGATGCTCGTTGAGATTCTTTGCCGAAGAAGCAAGCCGAATGTAATCATTATTGGTGAACCGGGAGTTGGAAAAACAGCTTTGGTAGAAGGTTTTGCCATTGAAATTACCAAAGGAAATGTTCCTGAAATGCTAAAAAATGCAACTCTTCTGGAATTGGATACAGGAGCACTTTTAGCCGGAACTTCTTATAAAGGCGAAATTGAAGATCGTCTGAAAAAAGTCATTAATGAATGCAAAAAAATTGAAAAAGCAGTTCTTTTCATTGATGAAATTCACACTTTACTGGATCCGAAAGGAAGCATCGGAAACGTTGCGAACCTTCTGAAGCCGGAACTCGCAAGAGGCGAAATTACAGTAATTGGCGCCACCACTCAGGAAGAATACAGAAAGATCATTGAACCGGAACAGGCTTTTAACCGCCGTTTTGAAGTACTGACTGTGAATGAACCTGATGAGCAGACCTGCGTGAAAATGATTGATGTACTTTTGGAAGGTTATAAAAAACACCATGGTATTGAAGTAGAAAAAGCTGCCCTTCCGGAATGTGTACGTCTGGCAAAGCGATATGCCAAAGGTAAAAAACTACCGGATGCTGCTATTGATCTTCTGGACAGAACCATGGCCGCCATCAAAATGCTGGACGAGCTTTCAGAAAAAGAACTGGAAAGCTGGAAAGAAAGCTATGAAGCCATTCTGAAAGAAGAGTTTACAGACAGCAAACATCAGGCAGACGAACTGATCTGGACCTATAATTTGTTGAGAGATAAGATAAGTCCTATTTTATGGGGATCTCTAAGTGAGCAGCCCACGCTGGATAACGCTATGCCTGTAGAGCAGATTCATAAAATAATTGATGACACATATGCTGAACTTCTACAGCATGCAGCCCAAAAAAGAGAAAAAGTTGGCCGTCTGGAACTGGCAGCAGTAATGGCGGCAAAAACCAATATTCCTATCGGGAAAATCCAGGCTCAGGAAAAAGAAAAACTCCTGAATATGGAATCTATGCTCATGAACAGGGTAGTGGGCCAGGATCATGCACTGAAAATCCTTTCAGATGCCATTGTGGAAAACCGAAGCGGACTGAATAAACCGGGACAGCCTATCGGATCATTCTTCCTGCTGGGACCTACCGGGACAGGGAAAACCGAGCTGGCCAAATCAATGGCAGAGCTTCTTTTCAATGACGAAAAAGCAATGGTACGCTTTGATATGTCCGAATTTAAAGAAGAACATTCAGCAGCCCTTTTATATGGTGCACCTCCGGGATATGTAGGATACGAAGAAGGAGGGATGCTTGTTAACAAAATCAGACAGCAGCCTTATACCGTGGTTCTCTTTGATGAAATTGAAAAAGCCCATCATTCCGTTTTTGATGTATTCCTGCAGATCATGGATGAAGGAAAAGTTCATGATAAATTAGGAAAAGAAGGAGATTTCAGCAATGCGCTGATATTATTTACTTCCAATATCGGAAGTGAAGAGATCGTAAAGCAGTTTGAAGAAGGGAAAATCCCTGAATCATCTTCACTGATGCAGATCATGTCCAATTCCGGTAGATTCAGACCAGAATTCCTTGCAAGAATTACGGAGATTATTCCTTTTGCGCCAATCACAGAATCTATTGCAGAAAGAATTTTCAATATTCAGCTGAAATCACTTCACGCTTCATTAACGAGATTGGGAATGGCTTTAAAGATCAGCGACGAAGCCGTGAAGAATCTGGCGTTAGGCGGATTCAGCAGCAAATACGGAGCAAGACAGATCTCCGGAGTAATTCGTGCCCAGCTGGCAAGGCCTATCTCCAAAATGATTGTAAGAGAAGAAGTGAAAACCGGACAGACCATTCATGTAGACTGGAATCAAGAAGAAGAAAAAATAAGCTGGAAAGTAGACTAAAATATAAAGCGGATCTGCTTATCGGCATTTTCGCTTTTTTATCCGATTACTTTTCCGCTTTTTAGAAAATAATAGAAAAGCACTTACAATGAAAACTGTATTCAAAAATATCTTTGCAGGACTAATGCTGACAGGAACTTCCATATTGGTAAACGGACAGTTTCTTGCCGCTTCAGATACCTCAGAAAGCAGTGTGAAGAAATATCAGAACATTATTAATGCCAATAAAGATATTGTTAAATATATTGAATATTCACTGGCACAAAAAGGATTACCGAAACACCTGAGAAATCTGGCGATGATAGAATCCCATTTTAATGAGAATATTACATCAGGGGCAGGAGCAGTAGGAGTATGGCAGTTTATGACCGCACATGCCAATCAGTATGGGCTTACCGAGCAGGCACGCAGGGATGGCTATAAAAGTACAAGAACAGCCGTAATTTCTCTGACGAATCTCTATAAAAAATATAACAACTGGGTAACGGTTGTAGCCGCTTACAACTGTGGGGAAGGAAATATTGCCAAAGCCATGCAGGCTGCAGGTTCTACTCAGTATCATGAGTTTTCTAGGTTTCTTCCGGCAGAAACCATCAATCATGTAAAGAAATATCTCAATGCCTGTTATGCAACAGGGGAACTGGAGAGCGTTTTGAGCAACTATAATTCTTCACGCATCAATAAGATTTTCTTTACGGAAGGAGGTTCTCAGAAATATAATGGACCATCTCTGGCCGAAACAGAAATTAACGCAGGCTTTAATTTGAATATTATCGCAGATGAATTAAAAGTGGACGTAGATAAGATTCTTGCCTGGAATCCTGGAATTGAGGAAGAACTTCAGAATACTGGTGAAAGTTCTTTTTATCTGCCAACCGACCTTATGCCGGATTTTCTTTTAAGAAAAAATAAGATTCTTTCCCGTTCCATTAAAGAAGGAAGTAAAATGCAGCAACAGCAGTAAATTCAAACAGTTTGAAAAACATAGTAAAAACAGCCGTACTTTTTAGTTGCGGCTGTTTTTTTAACCTGTATGATATCATCAATTATTTCTTTTAAATTTTATCCTTTTTAATCTCCATACAAAAACTTTGATAAAAGCAGCTTTTGTTTATTCCTGAAAAACATAGAAATTATTGATCTGTTATTTGTTTTTGTAATTCAATGTTTTGGCATCATTAATCTATATAAAATCAATGGTTAAAAATATTCTAAAGTATCTTAAAATATATTAATATTTCTCAATTTAGTGTGAAAATTGAGTGTTTTGTTGAAATTTTTTAATAGTTTTAAATATCTTGTTATGAGGTGTTTATGGGTGTTTTTTAAATCAAAAGTCGTAGAATTACGACATCAAATCGTAGAACTACTACAATTTTTCAGATTTATATAGAAAAACTTTTTTTTAAAAAAAGGACGTTCTATATTTGCTCAACAATCAATCACCAAATCACAAAATATTAACGATTAAAATTTACTAATCATGGCAGCAAATTCAAGAGGAATCTTAAAATTCAACGGAGGAGAAGGTCAAAAATTATTAAAGCTGAATTACAGCGTATCAAGAACTACGGACGTTTCAGGACGTGTAGCATCAGACCCTTCTAACGCATTAATCAAAGTTACAGTAGAAGCTACTGAAAAATCAGACATCTTAGAGAGCTTATTAAACGGAAAATATAAGCCTACAACCGGAGAGGTTACTTTCAACAAATCTCACGAAGAAGGAACTCTTATTACTTTGAACTGGGAGAACGGATATGTGATCCAGCATCAGGTAGAGTTCGATGCAATTGATGAAAACAGCATGTTGATCAGCTTTGTGATCAGTGCTGAAACAATTGACTATGGTAACTCTAAGTATAGTGGAATGTGGCCTTCAGACGGAAGCAAATAAATCCGAACATCATCTTAGTAAAAATAAATTGGTACAGAATAGTAAATTCGAGAGAATAGACTATTCTGTTTTTCCATTTAAAGAAACTAAATCATTAATATTGGTTTTTATTAATTGATAATCAATGTTTTATAAATAATAATCGATCCGAAAAAGAGAAAGATATTCTCTTTGAATTCATTTAACTTAAAAAACACACATTATGTTTAAAGATGACCAATCGATAAAAGTACAGAACCCGAACAATACGATGAATGATTTGCCGGGAGAAAACCAGCTGACAGATGCTGTAAAAGATAATGTTGTAAAAAAAGCAGAACAAAAACTGGAAGGTGTAGGAAAAGCAGCTCAAAAAAATATTCAGAAAACCCAGCAGGCCTATTCAAATGCGGCACAGGGAACGAATATGTTTATGAATCAGACGCTGGTGCCGAATGATCCTTCCATTGTTGAAAATAAAGTGTGGTCTAAACAACCTACCTCCAAGATCCATAATGTTGAAGGTATTGTTGAAAATTATATTGCCGGTATCAACCGTGTTGTTAAGCTTGATATTGTGATCGAAGGACAGATCATTAAACATTTCAAGCATTTTAAACTCGTACAGAGTGCTTCCAGACATCATGAATTCAGTATCACATTAGCTCATGATACCTTAGAGAGTGCAGAAAATCATAACCTGCAGGAGGCACAGAGTTTTTTAGGAAAGAGAATCACAGTAGTTTTTAAATATAAAGATGTTGAGCAGGGGCCTGAACGTAACTTTGTAGGCGTGATCACAGAAGTGGGATTCAGCCAGGAAAAAGGAAGTTTAGGAAATATCGTGCTTACAGGATACAGTCCGACGGTGCTTCTTGATGCAGCACCTCATATTCAAAGCTTTGGCGGAGCACAGCCGGTCAGCTTAAACAGTATTGCCGATCAGGTGATAAGAGAAGGGCTGGGACAGAATAAGTTTGATTTCAGGGTAGATGCCCAGTACGGAAATGTTTCTTACAGTTCACAGTACGAAGAAACCCATTATAATTACCTGGCAAGAATAGCCGAAGCTTACGGTGAACAGTTTTATTATGATGGTGAAGTGCTTCATTTCGGGAAACTTCCGCCTCAGGAAAAACCTGTAAAACTTACTTATGGAAGCAGTGTAAGTGATATTGCGATCAAAATGAAAGCACAGCATGTAAGTCCAAGTTTTTATGGCTACAACAGCAGCAAAAATGAAAAGCTTACAGGAGGCAGCCCAAAGATCAGCCATACTTCAGATATTGCCAAACGTGCTTATGAAATATCAGAAAAAACGTTTACCACTCCATCTTTAAGAGTAGCGCCTATCAAAGCATCCTCTTTCATGGATATTGATGCTTCACAGAAAGGAACCGCTGGAAGTTCTGCTTCAGAAGTGTTCATCACATCAGGAACTACAACTGTTCCGTTCCTGTATCCCGGATGTACCGCAGATATTGAAATGCGTAAAGCAGATACCAACGATACCGCTTATTTCACCAAATTAATGATTACCGGGGTAGTGCACGAAGTGGATGCAAGAGGATATTATGACGGACATTTCGAAGCCATTGCAGCAGATACCGGATTTATTCCGCGCCCGGAATTCCATACTCCAAAAGCAGAATCTCAGTTTGCTAAAGTAATCTCCAATACAGACCCCTTAAACCAAGGAAGAGTAAAAGTACAGTTTGACTGGCAAAGCGGACCGGATACTACAGAATTTATCCGTGTTATGTCTCCTGATGCCGGAAGCAGCGACAAAGTCAATAAAAATCGTGGTTTCATGTCTATTCCTGAAGTGGGTGACCAGGTAATTACCAATTTCGTACACCAGCATCCGGACCGTCCGTTTGTGATGGGAGGAATGTTTCATGGAGGTATTGGTGCAGGAGGAGGAGCCGGAAATAATATCATGAGTTTAAGCAGTAAGAGTGGAAATATTATCCAGTTTCATGATGGATGCGGAATTGAGATTAAAGACAGAAACAAAAATCACGTTACTTTAAGTGGAACCGGTAATATAGATACAAAGGTAAGTAATGACAGTACGGAGAATATTGGAAATAATCTTACTATAAATGTAGGAACAAATACTACAATTGATGTCGGGAAAGGAAAATCCAAAATTACGATGGATAATGCCGGGAAAATTAATATTAATAGTATTTCTGAAATAAAACTGGAGACAGGGAGCAGTTCTATTACAATGGACAAAAGTGGAAATATTACAATAAAAGGAACTAATATTACGATAGAAGGAACTAATACAAAAGTTATTGGAAGCTCACTTGCACAAATTGGAAAAAAAGAGGCAAATCCGGGAGTATCAGTTGACGGGAACGTGACAATAAAAGGAGGAAAAATAATTGAAAATTAATAATGAATAAAATTCAATTAAGAGAAAAAGATAGTATTTCTGATATTGCAATAGATTTAGGAATAGATTTAACAGTCCTGATAGAATTTCATAATGCTAATTCTCAACCCCATGAATGGATTAGAAAAGATCTTACAGTTGCATCATGGGTCAACGAATTGATTATACCAGATTCTGCTGAAAATTTAAGGAAAATAAAAAAACAACGGGAATCACCAAATATTGTTAATTTGGTTCAAAAGCAGGTTGAAGCGAGCTATAAGATTTTACAAAAAATTGATATGCAAGTTTCAGGAAGCAGTATGATTGATTCTGAAACCGAAATTGTCTGGGAATTTAAAAAGACAGGAAAACAAGATGTTTTTTATGGTAATGTTCAACAAACAAAACATCAAATAAAATATATTAAATCAATGTATCGCCAATTGACCGAATATATGCAGAGATTTAATAAGCCAATTGAAAATCTTGTTGTGGAATTAGCTCCTCAAGGATCTATTAAGGCTATTTCTAATCAGTCCGAGATAAAATCAGAGTGGGAAACCCTTAGAAAAGAATTGCAATCTGAAATGGGTGATACATTGGAGGAAAAAAATATGTTAGAAGGAGGAGATAAAGATTTTAGTAATACTTTACCACTCATAAAAAATAATATCCTCTATAATCTGTTCTTTAATGAAGTTTTCCAGGAATATAATGAAGCAGGAGAGTTTATTCAATTAGGAGAACAAAAATATAATTCCCAAATTTTCAATAGTGAAAAAGTGAACACTACGATAAAAAGAAAAATAGAAAAAGAGGGTAACATTGCTAAACTAAAATTTTATTCTGAATCTCATCCTGAAAAAAATGAACATTTAAGAGAGCTTTATAATACTAAATTAAGAGAGTTTTTGAAAGAAGGTTATAATTATCTACTTACTTGGTCTATAGAATATCATTATGATATTGAAAAAGGTAAAATGTTATTCTGTCATTCTAAAATCAAAGAGCAGGCAAGTAATAGTTATAGTCATTTAATGGAACATATTATAAATCCCACATAAAATAAAACAATGAGTAAATTATATGTACCTGACGGAGCATGGTTAGTCTGCTCGGATGGAATGAAAAAACAGCAGATAAAAGTTACAAGCCAAAGTACAGTGACTATTGCTGGTGGTTATCTCAAAGCTACAACAGACGATCGTCCCGGAGGAAACTTTATGTGTGCAAAAATGGTTATTGGAGGAGCAATATTAGGGGCTGCAATTGCTGCAGTTTTAGTAGCTGGTTCTGTAGTGACAGGTGGTGCTTTGACTGTTGCTGTAGGAGCTGCAGTTGGTGCAGGAGTAGGTTTAAGAGCTGCAATGATGCCATCAATTTGTGGGATGTTATTAAAAGGTTGGACGCCCTATGATAAAGATGTTCTGACAGTGGGAAACCATCCTTTATTAGAAAATTCAATGATACCATGCCGGTTAGGGGGAAATGTTATGATTTTGTATTCGGAAAAGGCTGCTGATGAATTTACGGATAAAGTTATAGCAGAAACGGTATTAACAGTTGGAGCTGTTATTTGTGTTTCTTATCTTGCTACGGCTTTGGCTACCGCTGTTGTAAGCGGCGTAAGTACCGTGATATTAACAGGTATAGAATATGGTGTAACTTCAGCAGCTGTACAGGGAATCAGTGTATTTTCCGTTTTTGTAATGTCATATGGAGTAAATTTCGGATATGATTGGCTTAAAGAGATTAGCGGTTTTGAAAACTATGTAACAGGTGAAGCTTATGGTCTAAATAATAGACAGGAAAATGTTGAAATGGGAGAAGCTACAGATAAATTATACGGAGCAATGTCTGATGGAATGGGCTCAGGCAAAGATATCGCAAATGGACAAATTTCCGGATATAATAGTACCACTGCAAGTAATTCTACATTCTCACAAAATAGGGTTTTTATAGCTGATAATTCAGGGAATGTTACTCCTCCGGGAACTACAGTTACAAATACAACTGTCTCAGTTAATAATCAATTACCCAACTCCAGTGTTGGTGCAAGCAGAATTCAAATCAGTGAAACCAATTCCAATATTAGAGTCACTCCTAATACTACAAATGCTTCAACCACAAATGTGACATCTGTATATGGTACCCAATATAATAACTCTTTGAGAAGTAATATGGCTACTGGTGTTAAAGAAACTTTCGGTGGTGGTGTTTTAAGAATAAATGGTTTACTGAAAGGATTAGGTATTAATTTAGGTATTGATATATTCAGAGCTACATCAAACTGGGCTTTAGCTTCTCAAATAAAAGACCTGAACAATGCTATGCTTAACGAAGAAGCGGCTGCACGAGCTAAGATAACTGTATTGGCAGGAAAAGATTAATAACATTAACTTCATGAAAAATATTCTTTTTGTACTCATTCTCTTATTTCCAATAATTATTTCCATTTTTTGTTATTCTAAAGTGCTTGATATTAGCTCTAAACTACAATTTATTAGTGAAATGCCTATTATAGCAAAAGAAAATAGTAGGGTAAAGCTATATATTGATAAGCATGCAAGTAAAAGGCGAATTTATTTTTTTGTAAAAAAAGATTCTAAATTAATACAATATAAAAGAGAGTATAGAGGGGTGATCACCAACTGGCGGGTTGCTTTAAAGAATGAAGCTTTTGTAAGTGAAAATCATCTTTCATTTTATATAGATTCGAGCAAGCCGGATAATGATAATGAAAAACCCTTTTTTAGCTTAAATAATGAGAGAAAAAACGTTGCTTATTACTCAGATATATTTCAGTACGTGAAAGAAAAATATTTTTTTTATCTGCTAATTGTTTTTTTGATTTATGCATTTGGTTCTGGTTGGCTCATAGATTATTTAGGTGGAGTTACACAGCATAAAACTTTGGCAATATTGTTCTTTTTAGATATATTGTATTTTATAATTTTACTTTTCTGGTAATTTCAAAACTGATTATTTAAAATATTTTATGAAAAAAATACTGCAAATCATTATTCTGGTTATAGTTTTATTGCTATTAGCCGTTATTGTGAAATATAAGTTATTTACAGATAATGATACTAAATTTTATAAAGATGGATGGACTGCGTATGAAAATAAACAGTATGATCTGACAATTTTTTATCTCAACCGCGTGGATAAAAATAAATTTCCAGATATATCAGCTCCATTGGGGTTTTCTTATTTAGAAAAACAGGATTTTGAAAATGCTATAAATAATTTGCAGGAAGCTTATAATAACAAAATAGGCGAAAAAGAAGGGTATTATGATAAAATATCCAATTCTCTTGGAATATGCTACATGCAAAAAGGAGACCTGAATAAATCAAAATTGTATTTACAGGAAGCACAGAAATTGGGAAATCCAGATAGTAAAAGGAATCTTCAGATTTTGGATTCTTTAGAACATATCCGAAGCAAATAAGAGCTCATATTGGAATAAATGTTTCAGCCTCTGCAATAAGCCATTACACTTACTGTTTATTTATTTTTAGGAATTTTAATATTATGAAAAAACTAATTGCAATATTGGGTGTGGTTATATTACTAGGGGGAATGGCCTATCTTTTTTTGTTTAAGAATGACAATGAAAAATTTTTTGATCAAGGAGTGGAATATTATAACCAGAAACAATACAATGACGCTCTATTTTATTTTGAAAAAGCTGAACAATTGGACAATGTTGAAGCATTAAAATATTCCGGAACGATTTATCTTGAATCCGGAGATCCTCAAAAAGCAATTTCTAAGTTTGAAAAATACATAAGTAAGATTGGCCTTAATGATAATGATTCAAAGTTTGCATTAAATGATTTAGGAGTTGCTTATTTTAAGCTCAATGATATAGAAAATGCAAAAAAGTATTGGAAAAAGGCAGCAGAATTGGGGAATATAACGAGTTCAAATAATCTGAAAGAACTTGAGACAAAAATGAAATAATGTTGTTTCAATATATGTTTTGGAGTATATTTTGAAATATGAATCCTAATTAGAAAATAAAACTTGAAATCTAGAATTCTCAAAAGTAGAAGATCTGAAAAAGGTCTTTTTTATAAGAATGAGAAGCTATCCTTATATCATATAGAGATTTGAAAACATAATTGTAATCAATGAAAAGTAAAGAGTTCAGATTTGAAGGATTAGACACAAAAACAGAACTTAAATTAGCTTTAAACCTAATTCTTCCAGGATTAATTGTAATGATTGGAACTCTTGCACTCACAAATATGTTGCTTCCAAAAATTCATTTTTTATATCCATTGCTTTTTGCAGCCTTCTTAACTCTTTCGGGATGTATGCTTATTTTAAAACAGCTTGCAAAACGTATACAAGCAAAAGAGTGGGTGGTTGTAATAAATAATGAAAATCTTACTATAAAATTTCAAAACCTACAATATATTTTTAATTTGGCTGATATTAAGATGATTAAAAATTTGGGAAATGCAGGCTTTCGTTATTTAACCTTTATAACAAACAAAGATATTATTAAAATTAGAGTAGGTAACACAGGTTTAACGCCGTTTTCTTCAGAAAAAGATATTGAAGAATTGGATGAATTTGTTAAATATTTAATGCCCTATATTCGAGAGAATTTCAATCAAAAAGAACTGAAAAACATTATAAACATTAATGTTTTCCCAAATTTTGGGGTGTATGTTTTAAAAGGGGATAAAATAAAGTATTCAATCATCAATAAGATGGAACCATGGCAAGTCTTTGTATTTGGTATTGGATTATTTTTTTTAATTCTTTTTTTACTCATACAATTTTTATTTTATTATTTTGACAATCATTAAGACAGCTTATTTACCAAAAGAGATGTTTTATTTTAGTGTAAAATAATACTATTTCCAATTTAAAAAGAACGAATAATCCCTTTCCCAACAGCCATTGATCCATTATGTTAAATCAAAAGTCGTAGAATTACGACACCAAATCGTAGTATTACTACAATTTTTCAGATTTGTATTCTAAAACTTTTTCATTGAAGAGCTGAGGCCTATCTTTGCTCTGTAATCAATCACTATTCACAATATATAAACACTTTAAAATTCACCAATCATGGCAGCAAATTCAAGAGGAATCTTAAAATTTAATGGAGGAGAAGGTCAGAAATTATTAAAACTGAATTACAGCGTATCAAGATCTACAGATGTTTCGGGACGTGTAGCGTCAGACCCTTCTAACGCATTGATCAAAGTTACAGTAGAAGCTACTGAAAAATCTGATATTTTAGAAAGCTTATTAAACGGAAAATATAAACCTACAACAGGAGAGGTTACCTTCAACAAATCACACGAAGAAGGAACTCTGATCACTTTGAACTGGGAAAACGGATATGTAATCCAGCATGAAGTAGATTTCGACGCTGTAGACAGCAACAGCATGTTAATCAGTTTTGTAGTAAGCGCAGAAATCATCGGCTTTGGAGGTTCCAAATACGAAGGATTATGGCCAGGTAAATAAGTCCACAGTCTTTTATTAAAATAACAACTAAGCAGGATAGTAATTCACTATCCTGCTTTTTTATCCCCTGAGTAAATCTTTGTAGCTTTGCCTATATCATACAATCAGAAATAACTTTGAAAACGCATACCTTAATCACAACCCTTACTTTCATTGTTTTTTTTATACTCCCTACTGATTTTTTGGGTCAGAAAACAGCAGTTGATCCCGAGTATATCTTCCACGGTCCTGTAAAAACGATGTCAATCTCCAAACAGGATTACTCCGAAGAAAAAAAAGAACTGAAATCCTATTTTGAATACGATAAAAAAGGACGGAAGATCAGGGAAGTATCACCATACAGTACGGGAAGCGAATATTATTATCCGGATCAGAATACTGAAAGCCCCGTTCTTACCAGACTTTACAATAAACAGGATAACAAGGAATTAAAAATAAGCCTTGAAGATCAGGATTCCAATGGAAGGAAGAGGCTCAGCGGTGATCTTGAAAATGAAAAATGGTCATACTATTATATCTACGACTACGGCAGCAAAACCAATGAGATCAGATGGTTTGCAGATGGTGAAATATACCACCGGGAGACCCACGAATCCATAGATCTGAAGAAATTCAGAATTCCTGAAGGATTTGTACCTTTTGAATGGGACAGAAATCTTTCCAAAGGAACGGATGTTAAAAAGAAAACGTTCTCTGATAACGACGATAATCACGACCTTACCTTTGAGTTTGTACAGAAAGGAAATCCGGAAAATAAAGTAAGCTTTTACTATCATGGAAATGATGTTTATGATTCGGGAAGAGGAACCTGGTACAGATATGAGGATGGAAAATTAACAGAAGAGCGTTATGTATACAGCGGATCGGAACTTTCCGACTTTGGGCACCGTTATACCTACAATGACAAAGGTCTGCTGGTCTCTGATCATTACGGCTACTTCAGCAAAATACCCGATGATTTTATGCAGCGGAAAGTATATCAATACAATGAAAAAGGAGACTGTATACAGGAAACACAAGATGAAGAAAAGGCTAAACCATTTGTGATCCGTAGAGAATATAAATATGATAGCCAGAATAATTGGGTAAGCCGTAAAGAAATATATGGAGACGGGTCAGGAGGAACCATTACACGTCATTTTACCTATTATAAACCAGGCGATGAAAATAGTAAAAACAGCCTTACACCAGCCATTTATCAGGAAAACCTGGTGTTGCTCCGGCAATATAAACCAACCGCTGAAAACCTTTACAAAGACTATCTCTTAGCCCTAAAACAGAAAAACGAAACCCAGCCCAAAACAACAGACTACAGGAAGCTGAGATCTGCAAAATGGCAGGATTTCTTACCCTCACAACAAAAGTTGGATACCCTTGCTACAGGAGATCTTAATAAAGACGGACTGGAAGATGCGGTATTGGTCTATGAGCAGGAAAAGCTTCTTAAGCATGAGCGAAATGAAAAACGAATTCTCAGGATCCTTTTAAAACAGCCGGACGGTCAATACACGATGGCTGCAGAAAGCAGTGATGCTGTAGCGGGAGAAAACATGAATAATGTATTTTTTACCGGAATAGAGATCAAAAAAGGACTGCTTGTCATTAATCATGATTTCCTTAGAGGTGGTGCAGTACATAAATACAGATACCAGAACAACGGATTTTATCTGATTGGCGCAGAGTCACGCTCAGGAGATGCTTCCCACTATTCAAGTATAGACTATAATCTCAGTACCGGAAAATATGTTGCCGAATTTGAAAACTCCGAATCAGATCCCCAGCTCCCGAAATCATACAAAAAAGAAGGCGTAAAAAAGATCTCGCCTCTGCCGGAAATTGAAACGTTTGAGTTGTTTTCACTGGAAGTGAATGGAAATAGGCTTTAGTGACAGAAAAAAGATAATAGACAGAGAGATGATAGACATTTGGGGTAAGACCATAAAAATGAATCAAAAATAGGTTTTGCCTGATGTGAGTGCAGAGCTGCTACCTGCCACCGATAACCTAAAACCTCTTCCCTAAAACCTCTCACCTGAAATCCGGCAGACCTACCAACTTATACCCCTATTTTCTTATATTTGTTCATTATAGACAATATGGACGCAACACAAGATAAAAGACTCTTTCTCATCGATGCTTATGCGATGATCTTCAGAGGATATTACGCACTGATCAGGAATCCGAGATTGACCAGCAAAGGACTGGATACTTCTGCTGTTTTCGGTTTTACCAACTCCCTGATCGAATTAATCAGAAGGGAAAAACCCACCCACCTTGCCGTTGTTTTTGACGTAGGCCAGGCCAGCGTGAGAACAGAAGACTTTTCAGACTATAAAGCCAACAGAAGTGAAACTCCTGAAGCAATTAAAATTGCCGTTCCATACATCCACAGAATTCTGGAAGCAATGCATATTCCGATATTGGGAGTAGAAGGTTATGAAGCAGATGACGTGATCGGAACAATTGCCTGCAAAGCAGAAAAAGAAGGTTACACTACATTTATGGTAACCCCGGATAAAGATTTTGCCCAGCTGGTTACTGATAAAATTAAGATCTATAAACCGGGACTAAAAGGTGGTGATATCGAAATTCTGGGGGTTGACGAAGTCAAAGCGAAATATGAAATTGAAGACCCGAAACAGGTGATCGATTATCTGGCAATGATGGGAGATGCCGTAGACAATATTCCCGGACTTGACGGAGTTGGAGAAAAAACAGCCATGAAATTTCTTAAAGAATACGGAAGTATTGAAAACCTGCTGGCCAACACAGATCAGCTGAAAGGAAAACTGAAAGAAAAAGTAGAAGCTTCGGCAGAACGTGGAATCTTATCCAAAAAGCTGGCAACCATTATCTGTGATGCTCCCGTAGAGTTTCATCAGGAACAGTACGATCTTGAAACTCCTGATTTTGAGAAAGTAAAAGAAGTCTTTGACGAAATAGAGTTCAGAAGACTATACGAAAACCTGTACAGGGCATTTGCTCCGGCAGCAGCCGAAACCGTAGTAGTAAGTGAAGTTGAGGTAAAACAGACTGCCTCTGGTACAGAAGTAAAAGGACAGGTAATGCAGCTCGATCTTTTTGCCAATTTTGAGGAACTGGAACAGGCCACTTCTACCAAATCTACCATTGAACAGAATGATCATTTGTATCAGTTTGTCAATAATCCGAAAGCCCAGAAAATGCTGGTCAGTAATTTATTAAAACAGAGAGCCGTTTGTTTCGATACAGAAACCACTTCCCTGAATGAGCTGGAAGCTGAACTGGTGGGAATGAGTTTCTCCTATAAAAAAGGACTGGCTTACTATATTCCTTTATCAGAAAACAGGGCGGAAGTATTGCAGACCCTTGAAATTTTTAAACCGTTTTTTGAAAAGGAAGACCTGCTGAAGATCGCCCACAACCTGAAATTCGATTATAAAATCTTAAAACAATATGATATTACGGTAAAAGGAGCCATGTTTGATACCATGATCGCTCATTACCTGCTGAATCCGGATGGAAGACACGGAATGGACTATCTTTCGGAAGTATATCTGAACTATAAACCCGTTTCCATTGAAACCATTATTGGTAAAAAAGGCAAAAAGCAGGGGAATTTCAGAGATGCAGATCTGAGAACCCAAACCGATTATGCTGCAGAAGATGCCGATGTAACATTCCAGCTATACGAGCTTTTCGCTCCACAGCTTAAAAAGGAAAACTTAGAAGATCTTTTCTTCAAAATAGAAATGCCGCTGATGGAAGTTTTGGCTAAAATGGAACTGACCGGAATTTCACTTGACGAAAAATGGCTGGCCCAGGAAAGCATAGATCTTGAAAACGATCTGAAACAGCTGGAAACCAAAATTTTTGAGCTGTCAGAAGAAGAATTTAATATGAACTCACCAAAACAATTAGGTGAAATTCTATTTGAAAAAATGCAGCTTGATCCGAAAGCCAAAAAAACCAAAACCGGGCAGTATGCGACTTCTGAAGACGTCCTTCAGAAACTGGCTTCAAAACATGAAATTATCAAACACATTCTGGAATACAGAACCTACCAGAAACTGAAATCGACTTATGTAGACGCACTGCCTTCACAGATTGATAAAGAAGATCAGAGAGTACATACCAATTTCTCCCAGACAACAGCTGCAACAGGCCGTCTGGCAAGTGTAAATCCTAACCTTCAGAATATTCCGATCAGAACACTCCGCGGACAGCAGATCAGGGGTGCTTTCGTTTCGGGAGAAGGGAAAAAGATTATTTCGGCGGATTATTCACAGATCGAGCTGCGTCTGATTGCCGAAATTTCAGGAGAAGAAAATATGATCAAAGCTTTCCAGAACGGAGAGGATATTCACGCATCTACAGCTGCCAAACTCTTTAAAATTCCTTTAGAAGAAGTTTCAAAAACCCAGAGAAGTCAGGCTAAAACAGTGAACTTCGGAATTATTTACGGACAGGGAGCATTTGCCCTGGCGGAACAGACCGGACTATCCAGAACTGAAGCCAAACAGATGATCGAAGCTTATTTTGAAACCTATCCGAAATTAAAAGAATATATGGCGGAACAGGTAAATAAAGCCCGCCAGCTGGGATATGTGGAAACTATTCTGGGTAGAAAACGACATTTAAAAGATATCAACTCCAATAATTTCGTGGTAAGAGGTCATGCCGAAAGAAATGCCGTTAACGCCCCAGTTCAGGGAAGTGCAGCAGATGTTGTAAAGCTTGCAATGATTAAAATTGATAAAGAACTGGAAGCACAGAAACTGAAAACCAAAATGCTTCTTCAGGTTCATGACGAATTGGTGTTTGAATCTCCTGTTGAGGAAATTGAAACCGCTTCAGTACTGATTAAAAAAGAAATGGAAAGCGCGCTGGAAACACAGGTTCCTTTACTGGTAGAAGTAGGAGTGGGGAATAACTGGTTGGAAGCTCATTAATATAAAATGATCATATCTTCATAATAAATAAAACTTCCGTCTGTAGGCGGAAGTTTTTTTATCAGCATATTTTGTTTTCATACTGATTATAATAATAAAAAGAAGACCAAATTCAGGTCTTCTCTCATTTCCCACAGTTTCCTGTGAGGAATTATTTTTTCATCTGATGGTCTTACCCTCTTTTTCAGGTTCGCCTATGTATTTTAGAATCAAAATGTATGATGTAAAATACAGTTTAAAGGTATGAAGTATTCATAATCTGTAAAATCCCCTTTTTGTGGTAGTTTTTTATAATATAAAGGAATAGATGATTGATTCTATAAAAGGGCTCTATTCATGATAAATCATATTATAAACTTTGATAACCACTTCTTCCGGTGAGGTTTTCTCAAACAGATACTGTTCTTTTTTTAGAAGAATGGTTTTCGATTGAGAAGGCATATCTTCTTCCATAGTGTTCACTGTTTCATGGATTACTTTTCCTTTCATCGGTTCGTAATATAATGCAGAATGAGAGCCTGCTCCCATATTATACGTTTCCACATAAGTAAGGATCAGAGCGCCGTTCAGATATTTGAATTTATTGAACATGTTTCCGTTGGGGCCGATGTCGTACAAATTGATATGCAGCTCTCCTTTCGTAATGCTGATGTCTTCCGGATCATGCATTTTATATCCGTATTCATTGTATTCCGCAGGAAATACCTTGTCTGATGTTTTGTCCAGCCTGTAGGTTTTGTCTGCATTTCTCAGCAGGATGATCATCTTTCTTTCGCTTAGTGAATCATCTTTTTTTCTTAGGACCATTGCTTTATCCAAAAGACCGTCTTGGTTAAGATCACCTTCCGTATCATATTGTATTTCATAGCCGTTGGGAACCAGATCTTCAGCTTTAACAGCTGTTTTGAAGGATTCAGTTGGAAGTTCGGAACTAGCAATCGTAGTATCTTTTTTTATCACTTTTACAGAATTCGTTTTGGAATGTGGGACTGCCAGTTTTTCATTTTTACGACATGAATAGAGGAACAGAAGGCAGAAAGCCAGTATGGGAAGGATTTTTTTCAAGGGTATTTATTTTGTAAGTGATACAAATCTAGCTTTTATTTTGTTAATTATCTATAGGATCATTCTGATCATAGCAAGGTCATCCGTAGGTTTTACACCGTAGTGCTGTTCCAGATGTTTAAGCTTTCTGTTCAGCATTTCTTCAGTCTCACTATAGGTAAGATCTGTCATCAGGTATTGGGCAAAATTGATCTTATCCTCAGTATTCGCTTTTTTAACTTGGGTAAAAGTAAGGATTCCGTCTGTGGCAATAGAAATATCTTTCAGATCTTCAAAAAATATTTTCTGTTGCTGCCGGAAATACCAGTCATTAAAATCTTCATGAAGATGATAAGCTAAATAATCAGGTTTATTATCTCTGTCATATTCCGTTATTTCCCCGTTGATGCAAATGACACCGTCTCCAATGGTTAAAACACCGCCTTTATTTTCTTTGAAATTATAAAACAGGATAATAAGAGTGGTTAGCAATTCTTTTTCATCCAGCATTAACTGCTTTTTTGCAAAAGACATTTCTTCAAAAATACTTTGTATGATTTCTTTAAGTTCTTCGTCTATGCTTGTGGGAGCCGCTTCATATAAGTCCTTATAGCTTTTTTCAATAGCAGCCTTTCTTATTATTTTTCCTGTTAATACAGAAGCAAAATGACTTTCCAAAGCCGTGGAACATCCATCCATAACGGCACAGATAATTTTGTCTGAAGCTGTTTTTCTGATCACCAGATGGTCCTCACATTGGTTGGTATGATAGTCTCCGATTTGTAAAGCGGAATAAATGTTCATAAATAATATTAAATTGCTGTTATATGATGAGTTTTCCGTCGACCAGTTCTACAGCATTTCCTGGCTGGTCATACTTCCATCCCTGTTTGATGGCTTCTTTTATTTTGGATCGGATCAGATGTGGAGTGATTTTCATAGGCATTCTTCCATAATATCCGGATCTGCAGAAACCTGTATAGATCAGAAGAAGGTGTCCTTCGCTTTCATGCTGTACAGGAATCCCGTAATCCGAATCATGGCTTTCTCTATGTGAAACCGCTTTTCTTATTTTCCAGTAAAAAATTTTGTCATCCACAACAATTTTGCGGAGGCCTTTTTTTGCTATAGCCATAGTATCTTTATTAAAATAGTTATCGGCAGTATTCCTGAAGTTCTTTCAGTAGCTGGATCTGTGCAGATATGCGACTGATATCAGAGGCTTGTATTTCAAATGATTCATCGGTTTTAGATCCTCTGTTTCTATATTCTGTCATGTTTTCCCAGTCATCCGTATATTTTAAAAGATGATTGGTTTTATTAAACTGATCGAGATAGGCAACAGTTTCTAGAACACTTTCCTGATCAAAATCAAGATGAGGTTGTTGCAGATAATAAGTCAGATACTGATCAAGATATTCCATACTCTTTTCATTATTATAAAAAGCTAGGATAAGAGCATAAAGATCACCAGCATAACATACTTCACTTTTAAGAAAATGAGTGCCAATGATATCAATATGATTTTCGTAGTTTTTTAGAGCCGAAAGATAAGCGCCTACCGTTCTGGTCCGCCAGTTGAAGTCACCCAAAAGAGCCAATATTACTTCTTCTGTAATTTCGTCTTTGAGCTGTTTTAATTCTTCAGTCCAGGAACCGGAAGTATATCGTATTTTCATATAGAAAGGAATTACCCATTTATCAATGAACTCCTGGCTTAGTGTGAAATCATTTTTATAGCTTTCCAGATGGGTAAATATAGATGAATGTCTTACAGTAGCTCCCGCGGAGTGTAAATACATTTGGTTTTGAAGATCTTCGTTCATATAGAATTGGTGCTAAAATAATAAAATAAATATATTCTCTGCTACAACATACCATTCTTTTATTCATGGTGAAGATTCAGGTATTGAGACAGGTTACAGAATGAACGATTTCTTATCTGGTTATTCTTTCATATATAATTTCATCGCTGGTAAAATCATGTTTGAAACAGTTTTCCGGTGTCATATCAATAAGATCAAACCACAATTTGAAACGATATGTTCTTCCGAATATAAGGTGGCGGTACTGTATCGTTTCTTTTATAGGAATAGAATAAGTATAGGTTTGCCCGGGTTTCAGTTTCTTTACCTTTTTAATACAGTTAATGCAGTCTACATCGGCGGTATGTTTTATGGCAACACCGGGATTGGGACTTTTCTCGTGAATGTCCACAAGCTGCATTCTGTAAGAAGAAAAGCTTTTATTGATCTTAATTTTTTAGAACCAATATTGGTTACAGACAGCCTGACTATTCCTTGATTCTGAAGACTATCCGTATGATATACATACTTCAGCGAACATTCCTGTTGAGCAGACAGCCACATCGCCTGAAGCATCAGAAAAAGAGACAACAGTTTTTTCATGGTTAATTAATTCAGACTAAGATAATTAAAATTTTAATGGAAACGATATCAATTTCAGTAAGGATGCTGCTGTTTAATCATTTCAAGTTTTTCCTCAAGATTTATTTTTAATTTTTCATTAATTTCAGGCCATTTTTCATCATTTTCCAAATGAAAGTCCTGATAAATCTCAAGCAAAGTAAGAAAATGATATTGGTAGAGTTTCAACGCTTCATCAGTTTCATTAAGGTTGATTTCCCTGTATTCGTAATAACGGTAAAGTAAGAACTGTTCGTCAGAAGTAAGGCTTTCTTCGTAAGAAATATGGGTAGCAATATCAGCTGCTTTTTTCGGGGATATTTCTCCTTTCAGAAGTTCATGATATAGTATTCCAAGAAGGGCTCTGGAAACAATTTCAGGATCTGCATTTTCGGAATTTTTACGGAGTAACTGCAGCATATCATATCCGTTTCTGATGGTGGAAAGCTCAATGAATGCATATTCAGATTCATCCTCAGACGCCAAAACGGAATCAGCCCATAAGGAAATAGCAGAGGTTTTAATCACCCCTTGATCAAGAAGGATCATGAAAGCATGCAGCAAGTTTTCATGATCCTTTATTGGTTTTCTGTTCATCAGAACTAAACAGTAATTTCAATTTCTCCCATATAATGCAGGGAATAATCATCCGTTTCCACTGAAACCGGTTTCGGAATGGCAAATCTGCTGGCGAAAATAATGGCATTAACAGGGGTATCCATACCAAGCTCATTAATTTTACGCTCTATGACCGGAAGCCATTCATCCGCGTAAGAATACTCCGAAAATTTTTCGTAGATCCCCAGTCTTTCATCTTCAAATCCATATTCTAAAAAATCATAATCAAACCAGTTGATATGCTGTGATTCTGCAAATTTCGAAACGTACTGGTCATCAGATTCTTCACCAATATAATAATCGTCATCCTCTTCCACAAAATTATAAAACTCCTCTTCGTTTCTAAAATACCCCAGCCAGAAGTGTGAAATTTCTGTATCCATAAATTCTTTTTTTGTTACAATATTTTTAATAGTGCCGGATTTCGGCGTCCACAATAGTGTGCAAAATCCGGGCTTTCGTTTTGATATTCATCAGGAAGTAAATCTTCCGGGTTATAAAACTCTGCAGATACAAAAATATTCAATTAAATCGGATATAGAAATCTGTACCTTCAAAGTAGGGCAGTAACGTTTTTTATTGTAATTTTATTTTGGCTAAATTTTTTATATACTATGGAATTTTTACAGGACCATTCCGTCCAAAATGAACTGTTGCTGATACTGATCTCAGTTATCCTTGGTCTCATGATCGGGGCAGAACGGGAATACCGGAACAAATCGGCAGGGTTGCGCACTTTTATTCTGGTATGTTTCGGATCCTGTTTGTTTACAGTCCTTTCTATTCGTATTGGAGTAGAAAACCCTGACCGGCTGGCGGCCAATATCATTACGGGAATAGGTTTTTTAGGGGCAGGAGTAATCTTTAAAGGAGATAATAAAATTGATGGAATCACCACGGCAACAACCATATGGGCAACTGCTTCAATAGGAATGGCGGTGGGCTCCGGCTATGTTTACCTTTCTTTGGTGGGAACAGCATTGGTACTGCTTATTTTAAGTGCATTAATCTATCTTCAGGAGTTTATAGACAACCGGCACAAGATCAGGGAATACAAAATAGCAGTTTCAGGCCGGGAAGATATAAAGTATTGTGAAAAAGTATTTGAAGATCATCATTTAAAATATCTGTTAATTAAGCTTCAGTATACCAAGGAAAACCTTTCTATGACCTGGAAACTGACAGGAGACAATAAGGACCACGACAAAATAATTCAGAGTTTGATTGACGACCCTAAAATAATCGCTTACCAGTTTTAAAATAAGACAAAAAAATAAAGGCTCAAGCCTTTATTTTTTCTTGAAAACATACAGGTCCTTGTTAGGTCCGTCTATTTCTTTACCGTCCATATCCAGCTGGATAAGCATATTTTCACCTACTTTATATTTGTATTTAGCGGTTTTACCTTTTAATGTAATTACGCTTCCTGTTGAATCCCATTCAAAAGAACCTTTGTCATCAAATTTTGACTTTCTATCAATATATTCTTCAGTAATGCTGAACGTTTTATCGTTGTTGAGCGTTAATGAAGTCTTGATTCCCGGACAGTCAGCACATGGAACTACTGCATCATAAGTTCCGGGCCAGTCCAGTGCATTTTCTGAGGTGTCGCCCGGTGCAGAAGGTGTCGCTTTAGTGATACTGTCTGAGGGGGTTGTCTGAACAGTTGCAGAATCCGTTGCAGGAGCTGTTGTTTCAGTAGTTTTTTCTTTTGTACATGATGCAAGAAATGCAGCAGATGCAATTCCAAGGATTAACATTTTGCTTTTTAACATGATAAGTAATTTAAATATATTAATATTAAGCTTACTCTTAGTGAACAAAAATTACGCCATAAGGAAAGCAGGAAGAAGGGGGTTGGAAGATGGAAGTCTGCGAGGTCTTTATATGGAAATAAGGTCTTTTATGGGTAAGCTCTGCGGGATTTCAGGTAATAGGTAATAGGTAATAGGTAATAGGTGGCAGTTCTGTATCTCACATCAGGAAAAACCTATTCTTGATTCATTTTTATGGTCTTAACCCAAATGTCTATCATCTATCCGTCTATTATCTTTGCTCTTTCTTCCCCATCCCGCTTCAAACCACACAAAGCGAATTTTCACGGTCTTTTAATGGCAATGTTCTTAATTTTCTTCGTAAATTGGGCAAAATTTTGATTATGACAAAAAAGATACTTTTATCCGTATTTATTTTGCCGGCTGCAATGGCATTTGCACAACAATATGGAGGAATGTGGATTCCTACAGAATTGAATGAGAAGGAAATGAAGGATCTGGGAATGAAAATCTCTGCCAAAGATATTTTCAATACACAGAAGCCCAGCATAAAAGATGCAGTAGTGCAGTTCAACGGCGGATGTACCGCAGAAATCATTTCACCAAAAGGATTATTATTAACCAACCACCACTGTGGATATGGTCAGATTCAGGCGCATTCAACCGTTCAGAACGATCTATTATCCAATGGTTTCTGGGCTAAAAATACTCAGGGAGAACTTCCGAATCCGGGAGTGAAAGTAGACTTCATTGTTGATATCAAAGAAGTGACCGATCAGATCTTAGAAGGTACAGATAACCTTGTAGAGCCCGAGTTGGCTAAAAAGATCGCTAAAAATATTGAGATCTATAAGAATTCTCAAAAAATAGAATCATATCAGTCGATTACGGTAAAGCCGATGTATTACGGCAACAAATATTATGCTTATACCATCGAGACCTATAAAGACATCCGTTTGGTAGGAGCTCCGCCTCAAAGCATCGGGAAGTTTGGAAGTGATACAGATAACTGGGTTTGGCCAAGACATACCGGAGATTTCTCCATCTTCAGAATTTATGCAGGAAAAGATAACAAACCGGCAGAATATTCAGCGGACAACGTTCCTTACGTTCCAAAACATTACCTTCCGGTTTCCATAAAAGATAAAAATGAAAATGATTTTACCTTTGTGTTTGGTTTTCCTGGAAAAACTACAGAATATCTTCCTGCCGTAGCAGTAGAAAAGATCATGACAGATATTGATCCTGCAAGAATTGCTGTACGTGAAGTTGCTTTGAAAACACTTGATGAAAAAATGCGTACAGACAATGAAACGCGTATCAAATATTCATCAAAATATGCATCAGTAGCCAATTACTGGAAAAAATGGATCGGGGAAGTAGAAGGATTGAAGAAATCCGGTGCCGTAGAGAAAAAAGTAATGTATGAAGGTTCTCTGGTAGCCAAGAATCATGAAGTTAAATCGACTCTTGACCAGCTGAACAAACTGTATAATGATCAGGCTCCTTATGCCCTGAACAATGCCTACTACACAGAAGTGGTGAAAAATGCTGAAACCCTGAAACTTGCTAGTGATTATTTTGATTATATAGCATCAGTAGAAGCAGGAAGAATGGATGAAAAAGAACTGGCTAAATTAAAGACAAAACTGACTTCATTCTACAAAGACTACAGTGCGGAATTGGATGCCAAAGTAACGGCAAAATTATTGGCATTGTATGTTAATAAAACAGCTCCGCAGTTCATCCCTGCAGGATTCAGCAAATATAAAGATGAAAATCAGAATATGCCGCTTGTTGAGGAGATGTCGAAGAACTCAATCATTACAGGAAGAACACAGGTAAACGGTGCTGCCCTGAATGCAGATATTGATAAAGCATTTTCTAATCCGGACAAGCTGATCAAAACATTGAAAAAAGACCCGGTTTTCCAATTATATCTTACCATGAGAGAAACGTACATGAAGACAGCAGATCCTCAGTATACCACTCTTCAGGGGAAAATTGATGTTCTTCAGAAAACGTTCATGGCCCAGCAGATGCAAACGGACAAAGAAAGAAAATTCTTCCCGGATGCCAATTCTACGCTTCGTGTAACCTACGGGAAAGTAAAAGGTTCTAATCCCAGAGATGCCGTTTCTTATGCATACCAGACCCATTTAGCGGGAGTTATTGAAAAATATGTTCCGGGAGATTACGAATTTGATGTTCCTAAAAAACTGATCGATCTTTACAACAAAAAAGATTACGGAATCTATAAAGATAAAACAGGTGATGTTCCGGTAGGATTCACTGCTACCAACCACACGACCGGAGGAAACTCAGGAAGCCCGGCACTTGATGCCTATGGTAACCTTGTTGGGTTGAACTTCGACAGACAATGGGAGGGAACAATGAGCGACATCAACTTTGATCCGCGTTTCAGCAGAAACATTATGGTAGATACCAAATACATCCTTTTCATCATCGAAAAATTTGCCGATTCCAAATGGCTTATCGATGAAATGAAAGTGATAAAATAATTTTTAAAAACATACCTTTAAGAATCTATTTGAATTGAGTTTTGAATAGATTCTTTTTTATTTTTACAGGATGAAAGACAAGATCATCAATCTATTGGCAGCCTTTGAATCGGGAGACATTGGAAAATCTTTTCCGCTGGAATACTGTCTGCCTGTCTATCATTGCGTTTCTGATGAAAACCTGCCTCATACTAAGCATATTATCAGATATAAAAATACCCGCCAGTTTGAAGAAGACCTAGATTTTCTTTCAAAACACTTCCAGTTTGTCAATTGGTCGGAATTTAAAGATTTTGTCAGAGGAAATTTCAAGCCAAAGAAAAAGATTGCCCTGCTTACCTTTGATGACGGGTTCAGTGATTTTTATGAGACTGTAGTTCCCCTACTGGAAAGAAAAGGAATCTATGCTTGCAATTTTATCAATCCTGCCTTTATTGATAACCAGGATCTGATGTTCAGATGTAAAGCAAGTTTGATCGTTGATACTCTTGAAAAAAAGAGAACACTGAATCCTGAAATATATCCGCTGCTTTCACTGGAAGAGCTGGAAAGAGAAGCGGTAAAGCAGCAGGTATTACAAATACAATATAAAGAAAGAGAAATACTGGATCAGCTGGCCGAAAAACTGGAACTGGATTTTAGAGCGTATTTGCAAGAGCATCAGCCTTATCTGAGCACGGAACAATTAAAGATATTGACGCAAAAAGGTTTCGGAATCTCATCCCACAGCTGGGATCATCCTTTATACTATAAACTTTCTTTAAACGATCAGTTAGAAACCACCAACCGCACGTTCAGTTATCTTAAAGAAAACAATTTTCTATACGAAAGCTTTGCTTTTCCGTTCACTGATTTTGGGGTAAGTAAAAGCTTCTTTGATGAACTCTTTAAAAATGAAGACTTGTTCTGCAGTTTTGGATGTGCAGGAGTAAAACTGGACAGTGTAGCAAAAAATTTTCAGAGAATCCCCATGGAAACAGGAGAGGGAACCGAAAAAATTCTGAAAAGAGAAACGGCTTATTTCAAAATGAAAAAGCTGATCAATAAAAATACGATTGTAAGAAAATGATAGAATTGAAAACATTCAACAGAAAAGAACTGGAAGAATTGATCTCTTCCGGAGGTTTTCAGCAGTATGATTTTCTTCCGGTTACCAGGCATCGTGCAGAATCCCAGATCAGAAATCCAAAATCTTCAGATGAGCAAACCCTTCTTATCCTTGCCTTTTATAACGATAGGCTGGCAGGGTATGCAGGATGTTTTCCCGACAGCATTATCACAGGAGAAAAAGTAATTTCTTACGCATGGCTGAGTACATTATATGTGCATCCTGAATTCCGGAAAAAAAGAGTGGCAAAAAAATTATTGAAAAAGGCTTGTGAAGAATATGAAGGCCGGATTGCCATAACGGAGTTCACTGCTGAAGCCGAAGCTTTGTATACAATCATGGGCATTTTCGAATATGTTTTCCCAAAAGAAGGCAAAAGATACTATTTCAGAACAGATGCCACGGGTATTATTCCTGAGAAGAAGCCGGAAACAAAAGTTTTGAAGCCTCTTTTTCAGCTTATGGATGTTATAGGCAATTCTGTACTTTCAGTTAAAAATATAAGGGTAAAAGAGCCTGATTTCCGGTATGAGGTTCTTAGCAGGATTGATGCACAAAGTGCCGGTTTTATTAATGAGTTTTCAAGCCAGCGTAATGCTGAAGAAATCAATATTTTTATAGATCATCCATGGATTCTGGAGGGTAAGAAGGATCATCGGTATCTCTTTTCAAGTTTTGCTGAGGTTTTTAAATATTTCTGGATAAAAATCTATGATGAAAACAACAGGCTTTCTTCCTGTTTCCTGCTGCAGTTCCGCAACGGATATTTAAAAATACCATACCTGTTTTCAAATAATAATTTAGACCATGTTGTAGAATTCTTAACTTATTTCATTGTTAAAAATAAAATAAAAGGATTGACCAGCTATCAGCCAGCTCTCAATAATGAAATAAAGGATTCAGGCACATTTCCAAAAATCTATGAACGGGATTTTAAACGCGAATATCTTTTTCATAAACAACTCTTACAGGCCCTCCCTGAAGGATTTGATCCCCACTACCAAGACGGCGACGGCGATTGTATGATGACGTAATAGGTATTAGGTATTAGGTATTAGGTATTAGGTATTAGGTATTAGGTGGCAGTTTTTGTATTCCCATCGGAGAAAACCTGTTTTTGATTTATTTTTTATATTTTTTCTTAACCCGAATGTCTATCTATTCTTTATTCCGAATCTCAAACTACCAAATTTCCCTATTCACTTGCGATGCAAAATTCACTATTGACAGCCCCTATGTCTCTCATCTATCCGTCTATTATCTCACCGTCTTTCACAAAAAAAGACCGCCCAAATAACTGAACGGTCTCTATCTTTTAATGTCCGAAAATATCCCTCAGGCTGACTTCCGTAAAAATGCCCATCTGGTTCACGGCATCCATATCCAGGTTTTCCTTTTTGCCGATAATGGCAGTATTAAAGTGGACGGGTTTAATTTCTGTTTTGTAAAACTGTTTCACATCTTCAAACTTCAGACTTCCGATCTGCTCATAAATATCCTTTCTGAAGTCGTGTGAAATTCCCAGCTTTTTTAGTCTTAATGTATTGAAAAATATATTATTCCGGGTGATTCTTGCTGAGGCGATCTGTTTCAGGGCTGTATTTCTTGCATTTTCAAACTGTACGGGAACTTCAGGCAGCTCTGTCATAAGCTCTGTCATCGTATCTACGGCGGTCTGGAGCTTGTCGGGCTGGGTTCCGATGTAAGTGGTAATATAATCATGGTGACCCAGTTCAGAATTGGCTGTATAAGAAACATAGGCAGAATAGGCTAAACTTTTACTTTCGCGGATTTCCTGGAAAACGATAGAAGAAAGACCTCTTCCAAAATATTCATTAAAAACATTAATCTTTCCGAAATCAGAGGTATCCACAGGTTTTCCTCTTCCTATTTTACTCATTTCCATCTGGACCATGTCGTAATTGATAAAGTATACATTGCCGCCAGTCTCAGGTTCCGGATAGGATTTAGCTTCAGGAATCTGCAAACTTTCTGTTTCCGTGTATTGGTCAATATATCCTTTAAAAGCATCAAAATTCTTTCCGTAAAAGAAGATCTGGTAAGGAAATCTGAATAGCTTTTTCATACGGTCGGTAAACACTTGAGGGTGGCTGCTTTCAAGCTCTTCTTTTGAAATAACATCCGTAAAACGGGAGACACTTCCTAGTTTGGTATAAGTAGTGAGTGCCGTCATAATACGGTTTTTGTCATTTTTGGTTGCCTGGCGGTTTTCCAGAACGGTTCCTACAAATTGGCGGTAGATATCCTCATCAGGAAAAGCATTATACATCCAGTGCTGAAGAAGGGAAATTCCTTTCTCTATATTTTCTTCCAGCCCGCTCAGAGAGATCAGAAGCTGGTCATGGATGGTTTTGAAATCATTGGTAATTCCGATTTTGAAGAACTCTTTTTTAAGGTCTTCAGGGGAAAACTGATCCGTTCCCAGGTATTGAAGCAGCTGCGTTGAAATGCCCAGATCCCTGTCGTTATCACTTCCGAACGGGAAAATAAAGTGAACCTGTGCAATATCATTGTATTTGTTCCTTACAAAGCTTATTTTTTTATCTTTTACCGAGCCAGTAGTTATTTCTTTTTGATAATCAATAAATTCAGGTTGTATATCTTCCGTTTTTTCAGCTAAAATTTCCTTCAGAAACTCCGATTGCGCCTCACGGTTGATCTTAATAGGCGTTATTCCCGGATTATCAACTCTCAGAAGCCTGTCGTTGATCCCTTTCTCTTTGTAAATGGCCACATAATTATCTTTAAAGAAAGTATTGGCAAACACAACAACATCTTCTTTGGTAAAAGAAGCATATTCATCCATTTCGTTCAGTTCCTGTTCCCATGATCTGCCTCTGATGTAGGTATCATAAAGATTGGTAGCCAATCCTTCTGCCGTTTCCAGTCCTTTCATTCTCTGCAGCTTGAAATCGCTGATGATCGCCGGAAGCATCCAGTCTGGGAAATCTCCTTTTTTGATCAGCTCAATCTGTTCCAGAACCATTTCTATTGCTTCATCAAGTGTTTGTGATTCTTTGGGAACAGCTACAGCAGAAAAATAACCATATTCTTTTAAACCTAATGAGAAAGCCTGTGCCCAAAGCATTTTCTGGGTCTGGTTGATGTTCAGGTCAAGAAGTCCGGCTTCTCCTCTGTTGCTAAGAATATTGGCGATAATGTCAGCAAGAATGGCTTCTCTTGTACCATAGCTGTCTGTTCTCCAGGCAATCTGTACTCTCGGGGTAGTAGGGCTTTTTACCGTTCTTTTGACAATTTCAGTCATAGGCTGTTCAATAACCGGAGCTTTTTTCGGCAGCTCTTTATAAGGAAGAGCTCCGAAATATTGGTCAACCAATTGAATAGTTTCTTCAAAATTCAGATCACCTACCAGAACCATCGCATAATTATTCGGAACGTAATATTCATCAAAATACTTATGAATAGCCTTCATAGAAGGATTCTTCAAGTGTTCCGGTTTTCCCAGGGTAGTCTGCTGTCCGTTAGGATGAGTGGGAAATAAAGCATCCATCAGTTCATAACTCACCAGTCTGCTGTCATTATCCTGAGCCCTGTTGAACTCTTCATACACCGACTCCAACTCCGTATGAAAAAGGCGGAGAACCATTTCAGAAAATCTTTCCTTTTCAATTTTCAGCCACTTTTCAAGTTCGTTGTTCGGAATATTATTTTTGTAAACCGTTTCATCAAACCAGGTATGGGCGTTCGTTCCGCTGGCTCCCAGTGACGAAATCGCTTTGTCATATTCGTTGGCGATGGCGTATTGACTGGCTTCCTGAGAAATTTCGTCTATTTTCTTATAGATTTCTTTTTTCTTTTCAGAATCCTGTTCTGCCTTATGCTGTTCATACAGTTCTGAAATCTGGTCCAGAAGCTCTTTTTCCTTTTCCCAGTTCTGAGTACCCAATCTTGAAGTTCCTTTAAACATCATATGTTCCAGATAATGCGCAAGACCAGTGTTATCAGAAGGATCATTATTGCTTCCCGTTCTTACAGGGATGAAAGTCTGTATTCTGGGTGCATCGAAATTTTGAGCAAGAAAGACCTTCAGACCATTCTTCAGGGTGTAAATTCTTACTTTATTTTCGTCATGTGTTATGGTAATATATTCGTAGTTATTAGTATCCGTATGGACTGTTTCCGTATATTTTTTGTCAATCATAGATCAATTCATTTCATTCCTAAAATCCGAATGTATTACAAATGTAAGGAATCAGATAAAAATGGCGTTGCTTTTTCTTATTAACATCAGTTTGGGATAAGAATTTCTGGTTTAGGCAGGTTTGAAGCTGGGAGCTGGAAGAGGGAAGCTATAAAGGCCATCAATAATAAATCTCATTCTATTTTATCTTTTTTAAGATAATTTGATTTTAAAGAGACCTTTAATCATAGCTTCCATCCTTTAATCTTAGTTTCCTTAACCTAAGCTTCTATGTTATTATTACATCTATAAGACTGATTGAGAGCAGGTAAAAGGCAGCATGTGCTTTTGTCTTTTTCATCCTTTCAGAAAATTCCCTTTTTCCCTCGGGGAAAATTCAATAAGTTTGCATCAGGTTTTCCAAAAATAACGACTATGTCCGGAAACATTCTGATCATCGATGACGAGATCAAGCTCCTCAAATTATTGGGGATGATCCTTTCCCAAGAGAATTTTAATGTAAAAGAAGCTTCCACTGCACGTTCTGCCATGACGATGCTGGAACAGTATGATTTTGATGTGGTGCTAAGCGATGTACGGCTTCCGGATGCATTCGGGGTAGAACTTGTAAAATCCATTAAAGCCAAATATCCGCATCTTGAACTCATCCTGATGACGGCTTTCGGAAATATAACCGATGCCGTACAGTCTATGAAAAACGGTGCGTATGACTATCTGGTAAAAGGTGACGATAATGAAAAGATCATTCCTTTGGTTTATAAAGCACTGGAAAAAGTAAAAGACAACAGGTCCCGGATAATACAAAAATCAACTGGTTCGAAAGGATTCGGGCAGATTATAGGCAATTCCCCCTTAATTCTTCAGGCTAAAAAACTGGCAGAAAAGGTAGCTTTGACGGATGCCGCTGTTTTCCTGACCGGAGAAACCGGAACCGGAAAAGAAGTCTTTGCCAATGCCATTCATGAAGGAAGCGGAAGGAAGAAAAATACTTTCGTAGCCATTAACTGCTCTGCATTCAGTAAAGAAATTCTTGAAAGTGAACTTTTCGGTCATAAACAAGGAGCTTTTACCGGGGCCGTGAAAGATAAAAAAGGGTTGATAGAAGAAGCCAATGACGGAACCTTATTTTTAGACGAAATAGGAGAGATGCCTATAGAGCTTCAGGCTAAATTGCTTCGGGTTCTTGAAACCGGGGAATTCATCAAAATGGGTGAAACCAAAGTCTCAAAATCAGATTTCAGGCTGATCGCGGCTACCAACAGAGATCTGGAGGAGGAAATCAAACAGGGACATTTCAGGGAAGATCTGTATTTCAGGCTCAACGTTTTCGAGATCAGCCTTCCACCGCTGAGGGAAAGAAAAGAAGACCTGAAAATACTGGCCAAAAACTTTATCGATATATTCACTCAGAAGTTACATATGCCTTCAGTGCAGGTAGATCCTGAATACTATAAAACCCTGGAAAAAAACGACTGGAAAGGAAATATCCGTGAGCTTAGAAACACCATAGAACGGAGCCTGATCTTAATGGATGATCAAATACTGAACGCTGACAGCCTTCCACGTTATTCTGAAAAAGCTATTCCCGAAAATGATTCCATGAGTATGCGCTCCCTGGAAAAAATACATATCCTGAAAGTTATTCAATACACCAAAGGTAACAAAGCTGAAGCCGCCAGACTGCTCGAAATAGGCATTGCTACGCTGTACCGAAAGCTGGAAGAGTACGGACTAAGGTGATGAATAATGAGCAATGGGTAATGAGTAATAAGTAATTTTGCCAATAGCCAATAGCCAATAGCTAAACCCTATCATTTCAATAACGGGCCTATCATTTTGATAGGCTTTTGTCTTTTTGTATAATCATATATTTTAATATAATGTTTTGATATATAATGTGTTGTGTTCTTTTTTCTGAATTTGGACTTTCTTTTGGCCTATAGAATATGAATAAAATATTTAAAAATGACAATTTCAGGAAAAACGTTCAAAAAACGGGAGCACGCTTTCTTAAGCATGCTGATGGTTTCGTATGTAATGCTCACTCTTTTAATCTTAATAATAAAAATATGATGCTTTTAGGTTTGGTACTGCTGTGTGCAGTCATGTTTTGGCTCTTATATAAATCCGTTGAATTTTTTGATAGAATATAAAGTTATGTGGAGTTTATTTTTCCTTTCAATACTGGCCTTCGTGTACATTTGTTATGTTTTAATGAAACCAGAAAAATTTTAACCGGTCATGAATACAGAAATTTTAGGCATTATTGCCATGTTTGCCATCACGCTGGTGATCGGAATATTTTTAGGTAAATATATTGCTAACGTATACGGGGGCAAAAAGACTTTCTTAGATCCTGTTTTCAGGCCTGTAGAAAAATTAATTTATAGAGTTTCCGGAATCAATCCGGCCCGTCAGATGAACTGGAAACAGAATATGTATGCCATGCTGACGATCAACCTGGTCTGGTTTTTCATAGGATTTATGATCCTGATCAATCAGTCCTGGCTTCCTTTAAATCCTGACGGGAATCCCAATATGTCACCGGATTTAGCTTTTAATACAGCGATTTCATTCCTGGTGAACTGCAACCTGCAGCATTATTCGGGAGAAACAGGAGTAAGCTATTTAAGTCAGCTTTACCTGATGTTCCTTCAGTTTGTAACGGCAGCCACCGGAATGGCAGCAATGGCCGTACTTTTCAAGGCTTTTAAAGAAAAAACAGCTACAGAACTGGGGAATTTTTATGATTATTTTACAAAATCCGTTATAAGAATACTCGTTCCTATAAGCATTCTGGTAGCTTTGATCCTTTCAGCAAACGGAAGTCCGATGACTTTCGAGGGTAAAGATCATATCATCACATTGGAAGGGCAGAAGGCCGATGTTTCAAGAGGTCCTGTTGCCGCATTTGTTGCGATCAAGCATCTGGGAACAAACGGAGGTGGTTTCTTTGGAGCGAACTCGGCCCATCCGCTTGAAAACCCAAATTATATCACGAATATGACCGAAATGGTCACTCAGATGATCATTCCTTTTGCACTGGTCTTTGCACTAGGATTTTATCTGAACAAAAGAAAGCTTTCGTGGGTAATTTTTACCGTGATGACAGTCGGTTTTCTGGCTCTGGCAGTTCCGAATATCATCAATGAAACCAATGGCAACCCTTTGATAACTCAAATGGGTGCAAACAGCAGCCTGGGAGCGATGGAAGGTAAGGAAATCCGCTTTGGTAGTGCAGCATCAGGATATTGGAGCATTGCTACCACCGTAATTTCAACAGGCTCAGTAAATGCCATGCATGACAGTACAATGCCACTGTCCGGAATGAATGAACTGCTGGCCATGATGATCAATTGCTTTTACGGAGGATGCGGTGTAGGAATTCTGAATTATTTCATTTTCATCATTCTTGCGGTTTTCATCAGCGGATTGATGGTAGGACGGACCCCTGAATTTATGGGTAAAAAAATTGAAGCTAAAGAAATGAAGATCGCGATGATCGTAGCTCTTTTCCATCCATTCCTGATTCTTGTAGGAACAGCTCTGACAGCTTATCTGCCGGAATTCGGGGCGAAAACATTAAACAATCCCGGCTTTCACGGCTTCAGCGAAATGCTGTATGAATTTACCTCTTCATCAGCCAACAACGGTTCCGGATTTGAAGGGCTGGGCGATAATACCCCATGGTGGAATATTTCAACAGGAATCGTTCTGCTGCTGTCCAGATTTATCCCAATCATCGGTCCGGTAGCTATTGCAGGGTTGCTGGCGCAGAAAAAATTCATCCCTGAAAGCTCAGGAACATTGAAAACGGATACCGCAACTTTCGGCTTTATGACCCTGGCGGTTATATTACTGATCGCAGCGCTGTCTTTCTTCCCTGCGCTGACTTTAGGACCCATTGCAGAACAAATCCAATATTTCACTAAATAAAATGACAAGGCTCAGGAATTGAGAAACGTAATGCTTACCATCTGAGCCTGTCTATTAATCCATTTAAAATAATAAGAAAGATAAAAAAAGGAAAGCAGTCTGAGACTTTCTGACCTTTTGAATTTCTTAATTAAAAAATATAAAAAAACAATGAAAAATCAGTCACAGACATTGTTTCAGAAAGATTTGGTGAACGAAGCCATTAAGCAGTCTTTCGTTAAACTGAATCCGAAGATCATGTTTAAAAATCCGGTGATGTTCCTGGTGGAAATAGGAACCATTGTGATGTTTATCGTCAGTATGTTCAGTCTTACAGGCGATAAAACACAGGGAAGCTTCTCTTATAATTTTTTAGTATTTATCATCTTGTTTTTTACGGTGTTGTTTGCCAATTTCGCAGAAGCGATTGCAGAAGCGAGAGGAAAAGCACAGGCGGATACCCTTAGAAAAACCCGTGAAGAAACTCCTGCCAAACTGGTTGTGGGCAATAAACCTGGATTTCAGGTGGAAACCGCTTTAAAAATGTCTGCCGAAATGAAATTGGGCGACATTTTCCTTTGCGAAGCCGGAGATCAGATCCCAATGGATGGAGAAATTATAGAAGGTCTGGCAACCATTGATGAATCTGCCATCACCGGGGAAAGTGCTCCCGTAATCCGTGAAGCAGGAGGAGATAAAAGTTCTGTAACCGGAGGTACAAAAGTTCTGTCGGACAGAATCAAAGTAAAAGTAACCACCAAACCAGGAGAATCCTTTTTAGATAAGATGATTGCCTTGGTAGAAGGAGCTTCAAGACAGAAAACACCTAATGAAATCGCATTAACTATACTTTTGGCAGGATTTACCCTGACCTTTATTATCGTCACCCTTACTTTAAAACCTTTTGCAGACTATGCGCAGACACCGATTACGATTGCGGCATTTATTTCACTTTTCGTTTGTCTCATTCCGACAACTATCGGAGGTCTGCTTTCTGCAATCGGAATTGCTGGGATGGACCGCGCGTTGAGAGCCAACGTAATCACCAAAAGCGGAAAAGCTGTGGAAACAGCCGGAGATATTGATGTGTTGCTTCTGGATAAAACAGGAACCATTACCATCGGGAACCGTAAAGCAACCCAATTCCATCCCGCAGACGGAATAAAGATTGAAGATTTTATTAAAGCCTCTGCATTGAGCTCTGTAGCCGATGAAACTCCGGAAGGAAAATCCATTATAGAATTAAGCCAGCTGAAACCGGAAGATCTGCTTGTTCCGAATCCTACCTATATAGATTTTACAGCAGAAACAAGAACTTCAGGGATTGATTTTGAAAATACACGAATCAGGAAAGGAGCTTATGATACAATAAAAAAACTGACTGAAAAAGCCGGGAATACTTTCCCCGAGGAAACGCAGTATGCTGTAACTAAAATCTCTGAAAACGGAGGAACACCGCTTGTGGTAATCGTTAATGAAAAAGTCTGGGGAGTGATTGAACTTCAGGATATTATTAAAACGGGAATCCAGGAACGTTTCCAGAGACTTAGAAAAATGGGAGTGAAAACGGTAATGGTAACAGGAGATAATCCCTTAACGGCTAAATTCATTGCAGAAAAAGCGGGTGTGGATGACTTCATTGCTGAGGCTAAGCCTGAAGATAAAATGAATTACATCAAAAAAGAGCAGCAGGAAGGGAAACTGGTAGCGATGATGGGAGACGGAACCAATGACGCTCCGGCCCTTGCCCAGGCAGATGTAGGTGTAGCAATGAACAGCGGAACCCAGGCCGCAAAAGAAGCCGGAAACATGGTAGACCTTGATAACGATCCTACTAAGCTGATCGAGATCGTGGAAATCGGAAAACAGTTGCTGATGACTCGCGGAACGTTGACGACCTTCAGTATTGCCAATGATGTAGCCAAATATTTTGCAATTATCCCTGCTCTTTTTATCACTTTCATCCCTTCACTGCAGAAACTGAATATTATGAATCTTCATAGCCCGGAAACGGCCATCCTTTCAGCGGTAATTTTCAACGCGGTGATTATTCCGTTCCTGATTCCGCTGGCATTGAAAGGTGTGGCTTATAAACCGATTGGAGCCAGTGCACTGCTCAGAAGAAACCTTCTGATCTATGGTTTGGGCGGAGTTATCGTTCCGTTTATCGGAATCAAAATTATTGATGTTGTGATCAGTTTATTCTATTAAAATTTTTAAAAAATGAAAAATCATATTGTATCAGCATTCAGACTGACTTTGGTTATGCTGGCGGTTATAGGAATTTACCTGCTTCTGGTATATGGAGGCTCAAAAGTGCTTCCTACAAAAGGAAAAGCGGAAATCATTACGCAGAACGGACAGAAGTATTATGCAAATATCGGTCAGAATTTCAGCTCTGAGAAATATTTTCACGGCCGTCCTTCAGCAGTGGATTATAATGCAGGAGGAAGTGGTGGAAGCAATAAAGGACCAAGTAATGAAGAATATCTGGAAACTGTACAGAAAAGAATAGACACCTTAAAAATGCAGAACCCCGGAATGGAAAAAGCTGAGGTTCCCGTAGAATTGGTAACCGCAAGCGGAAGCGGGCTTGATCCCGATATTTCTCCCGACGGAGCACTGTATCAGGCAAAAAGAATTGCGAAGGAAAGAAACTTTCCTGAAGAAAAAATCCAAAATTTAATTAAAGATCAAACTGAAAAACCATGGCTGGGCCTTTTCGGTCCTGCAAAAGTAAATGTGCTGAAGCTTAACATCGCTTTAGACCAATTAAAATAATGTGAAATGTTTATGAAAAGATATATCGTTGCCGGAATTTTAGCCGGAGTTTTCTTCCCGAAAGCACAAACCTCAGATTCATTGAAAACAGGAAATAGTGTGACGTTTTCTGCTTATGCAGAACTTTTTTACACGTATGATTTTAACGAACCTGCAAGCCATCTGAGACAGAATTTTCTGTATTCCTACAATAGACATAATGAAGTAAATCTTAATCTAGGATTGATAAAAGCGAATTATCAGAGTGAAAATCTCCGTGCCAATGTGGCCCTGATGGCCGGAACCTATGCTCAGGATAATATGGCGGCTGAACAGGATGCCCTGCGTTATGTGAATGAAGCCAACGTTGGAATCAAAATTTCCAAAACTAAAAACCTGTGGGTGGATGCAGGAATTATGCCTTCCCATATCGGATGGGAAAGTGCTATTGGAAAAGATAATATCAATCTGACCAGAAGTTTTGCCGCCGAAAATTCTCCTTATTTTGAGACCGGTGCTAAAATCTCCTACACATCAGACAATGGAAAATGGCTCCTGAGCGGACTTGTCCTGAACGGATGGCAGAGAATCGCCAAAGCTGAAGGTAATCAAAGTCTTTCTTTCGGGCATCAGGTGATTTATAAACCTAATGATAAAATTACCATGAACAGCAGCTCATTTATCGGAAACGATAAAGCAAAAGAAGAGAAAAGAATGCGTTATTTTCACGATTTGTACGGAAGTTTCCAATTGACAGACCAATTTTCAGCGGTTCTGGGTTTCGACATTGGTGCAGAGCAGAAAACAAAAGGAAGCAGCAGCTACAATATCTGGTACACCCCCAATGTTCTGATGAAATATCAGTTGGATCATAAATGGGCATTGGCAGGAAGATTGGAGTATTACAACGATAAAAATGGGGTAATCATTAGTACAAAAACACCTAATGGCTTCCAAACTTTCGGCTATTCCCTGAATGTGGATTATGCGATTCTGAAAAACGTAGTGTTCCGTACGGAAGCAAGAGGCTTTACCTCCAAAGATGCCATTTTTGTAAAGAATGATCAGATGAAACAGGGCAATTTCTTTATCACCACAAGTCTGGCAGCCTGGTTTTAAAGGAAAGAAAAAAGTTGGAGGCTGGAAGAAGGAGGATGGAAGTTACTTTCAGTTATAAGTATTGAAAGTCTCTGTAAAATCAATTTGTTTTAAAAAAAGATATACAGTTATTTTTAATGACGTTTATCACTCCTCTTTCAGCTTTAAACCTATGTCAATCAGATCTTTTTATCTGAATTGAGGCTAATTACAAAGATTAGGAAAATATAAAAACTGAAAAGAGGTCCGTTACCATTAATAACCTAATAAAAATGGGCTTCAGCCCGTTAAAAACATAATTATTTTAAATTCATAGAATAAACAACCCATGTCATCAGCCAAACATTTTTTAGAACTGATTCAGAAATCCCGGAAAGGAAAATTTAAGATTTACATCGGGATGAGTGCAGGCGTAGGAAAGACTTTCCGGATGCTTCAGGAGGCACATGCATTATTGAGAAACGGCATTGATGTAAAGATTGGTTATATTGAAACCCATGGCCGGGAAGAGACGGTAGCTCTTACAGACGGAATCCCTGAGATTGCTAGAAGATCGGTTTTTTATAAAGGTAAAAACCTGGAGGAAATGGATCTTCAGACGATCATCAATGAACATCCTGAAGTGGTTCTGGTGGATGAGCTGGCGCATACCAATGTGGAAGGTTCCAAAAATAAAAAAAGATGGCAGGATGTACTGGAAATCCTTGATAACGGAATCAATGTGATCAGTGCGATGAACATCCAGCATATTGAGAGCCTTAATGAAGAGGTGAAAAAGATCACGGGGATAGAAGTGGCGGAACGTGTACCGGATAAGATTCTGGCTCTTGCCGATGAGGTGGTAAATATAGACCTTACTGCGGATGAGCTGCTAACCCGCCTGAAAGAAGGAAAGATCTATAAAAAAGAAAAAATTCAGACGGCGCTCAGCAACTTTTTTCAGAGTGGACATATTTTACAGCTTCGTGAATTGGCCTTAAAAGAGGTGGCAACCCATGTGGAACGAAAGGTGGAAACTGAGATCAAGACTGAAAATTTCAAACCTATCAAATTTCTGGCCTGCATCAGCAGTAATGAAAAGATTGCGAAGAATATCATCCGTAAAACAGCCCGTCTGGCGAGTTATTATAACAGTCCGTGGACGGTTTTATATGTTCAGAAACCCTCTGAAAACCCTGAAAAAATTGCCCTAGACAAGCAGCGGTATTTGATTAATAATTTTAATTTAGCACAGGAATTGGGGGCGAAAGTGGTACGGATAAAAGAAAGCAGTGTACATAAAGGAATTTTAGAATATGTCATTGCCCACAATATGACCACGGTTTGTATCGGGAAGCCTCACTCAAGCCTCTGGCAGCGCCTTTCCGGTTATAGCTGGATTTACACGCTGATGAATAGACTTAATGAAAGACAGATAGATATTATTATTTTATCTTAGAAGTAATGAAACTTAAAACGAAACTCACTTTAGGCGTAGGTCTTTTATTTTTACTGATTGTTTTGCTTTCAGTAATCGGTTCCGTCTATATCAACAAACTGAAATCGGATACGGAAAAGATTCTTACCGCCAATTATAACAGCCTGGAATTCTCCAAAAATATGCTGCTTGCTTTGGACAAGATAAGTACAGATAGTGCTGTTGCAGTAACCGATTTTCAGAAAAATAACAAGCTTCAGGAAAAGAACCTTACTGAGTTCGGCGAAAGAGAAGCTACCCAGAATCTTAATCTACACTTTCAGAGCTATCTGAAGCAGCCTTCTCCCGATAAAGAAAAGCTGATCCGTGAAGATCTGGCCAAAATCATGTCCCTGAATATGAAAGGGATCGAGCGGAAAAGTGATATTGCCATCATTACCGCTGAAAATGCTACATTCTGGATCGTAAGTCTGGGAACCGTATGTTTTCTGATTGCTTTTATCCTGCTTTTTAATCTTCCGCAGACGATTGCAGAACCAATTAACCAGCTGACCTTCAGTATCCGACAGATTGCGGATAAAAATTACAATGAAAGGGTTCATTTTAAAGGAAGTGAGGAGTTCAACAGTCTTGCAGAATCTTTTAATATCATGGCGGAAAAGCTTCAGGAATATGAGAGCAGCAGCTTTTCCAAACAGCTGATGGATAAGAAAAGGATTGAGACTTTGGTCAACAATATGCACGATGCAGTGATCGGACTGGATGAAAATCACTTTATCTACATGATCAACGATGAAGCATTGAAAATCACTAATCTCAACAAAGAAGAAATTATCGGGAAAACGGCTCATGAAGTGGCTGTGAATAATGACCTGATGCGCGAACTGCTCAAAAATATCGATCATCCGGTAGTCGAGCCTATCAAGATCGTCCGGGATAATAAAGAAAATTATTTCGAACAGGATATTATCCCTATCAACATCACGAAAACCGGAGAAAAAGAAAAGAAATATATCGGAAAAGTAATCCTGCTCCGGAATATCACCCCTTTTAAAGAACTTGATTTCGCCAAAACCAACTTTATAGCAACCATTTCTCATGAATTGAAAACACCTATTTCAGCCATAAAAATGGGCGTTCAGCTGCTCGGTAATCAGAAATTCGGTGAGTTGAATGAGCAGCAGCAGGAATTACTGAAGAGTATTAACGAAGATGGACAGCGCCTGCTGGATATTACAGGAGAACTGCTGAATCTTTCACAGGTAGAAACAGGAAATATCCGCTTAACCGTTGAAAAATGCTCACCAAAAGAAATGGTGCAGACCGCTGTAAAAAATGTTGAAAAACTGGCAGAACAGAAAAATATTTCCATAACCACAGAATATCTTATTGCTGATGATGATTTTGTTGCAGCCGATTTCGATAAAACAGTCTGGGTAATGAATAACTTCCTGACTAATGCCGTGAAACATTCGTTTCAGGATGAAACCATTCAGATTTTGGTTGAAAAACGAGAGACTTTCATTCAGTTCAGCATTACCGATACAGGAAGCGGTATTGATGAAAAATACCACCGCCAGATCTTCGACCGCTATTTCCAGGTTCCGGGAGAACACCAAAACGGAACTGGATTAGGACTCGCTATTTCCAAAAATTTCATTGAAAAACAAAATGGTGAAATTGGTGTGGAAAGCTCTCCGAATCAGGGAAGTACTTTCTTTTTCAGATTGCCGGTTTTATGAGGATTATTGTCATATATTTGAACAGGAAATATCAAATTTATTCTCTATTAAAAACTTTTAATTTTATCTTTTAATGCTAACAGCCCCTTTTTTTATTTTTTTTGGCAATTCCCATATTCTTTGTTGTTTCAGGCATTTTCTTTTTTATACAGAAAGGTGAAATTATAGAAAAGTACAGGCAGCCGGATGCAGTAATGTTAAAAAGCATCAATGGAACGATGGAGACTGTCAGTAACAATTTGCTGCAATATAAAAAGCTTTCAATGGTGTAGTTTTGAGATTCTTCTGAATCAGAATTCGATGTTTTTATTCCCCCGGAGTTTTTATATCCTTCCGAGAGGCTGTATTAATCTGAGATTCAAATCTGATGCAAAGAATACAAAAAATCCAACGGTTCTCAGGGAGTTTCATATCAATGCAGATTCTGTTGAGCTGATCTATTATCCGGATCATATGCTCAATGCAAAACGTACCATTTCTTTTAATGGCCTGAACGAAGAACAGATTTTACTTTTTCAGAAAGCGTTGATTAAGCAGGCATAATTTCAGTAGTATCATAGCAGAGACAGTATTGATGAAAAGATTTTCGACCGCTATTTCCAGGTTCCCAGAGAATATCAGAACTTTGCTATTTTCAGAATGTGGATGACCTTAGTGTGGATGATTTTATATCAAAGTTGAAAGACAATACTTTAATCCTGCAAAATAAAGACGTTCTGCTGGACAGGCTTAAAAATAATGAAAGCGCTTACGGTATTCTCATTATAATGAACGGAGTAAAGATGCTGAATGATAAAAACCTCTTCGATGAAGGGGGCTGCTATTGTTGTCAGCAGAAAAACTGAATTGGGAAAATTCCCGGTATGGGAAAAAGAATACAAAAATTTCATCAGAGAAAATAATATTAAAGAATAGTTGAACGATGAATACATTGAAGACGATTTTGAGCAGTTTATTTTTTATCCTGTTTTGTTCATTAGTCTCCGGACAGACTTTTAAACTGGAAGAACTTGCCGCATTCAACAACCTTGATATGGTTGCGTTCAAAAAAGAAATTAAAAAACAGAATTACACTTTTTACGATAAAACCGAAGGCCTTGGCTTTGTTGTGAATGAATATGAAAGTCCTGGATATCAATATAAAATCGCAAAGTTTGAATATAAAGAAGATCAATCTCAAAACAATATAGAATTCACCTTTAAAGATAAAAAAGACTATGACACCTACCTTAAAGCAGTTCTGGATACCGGATATAAACAGACAGGAAAAGGAAAAATAATAACCAAAGAAAGCTACACAGACTATTATAAAGGCAAACAACAGATCAGGATCGTTCAGCCGAAAACGGCAAAAGAACCCTATACGCTGATTGTTTTTAAATAAATGATCTGTTTTTTTAATAATAAAGAGGCTGTCTCAAAGCGAGACAGCCTTTATGTTGTTTGTAAATTATATTTATTTAATGTTTTATGATTAATTGTAAAGATCTCTTCTCTCCTGAAGCAGTTATTACAATGAAATAGTTGCCGTTTGGTAGCTCAGAGGTGGAAAATTTTACATTATTTAGTCCTTTGTTAAAATTTTTATTCCTTTCAATAGACTTTATTTCTTTTCCCAGCATATCAAATACCTGTATGTTAAGCTGACTGTCCTGTAATAATTCAAAATCCAGTTTTGCGAAATCCGACGATGGATTTGGAGAAACAGTAATACGCTTAAAATTTGAATTATTAGTATTACCAGTGCCTGATTTACCAGCCTCATCATAGATGAATTCTCCGTTTTCCTGTGTATGATTGATCTTTACATTGAATATACAGACACTTCCATACTGCTGATCTGGTTTTTCAGCAGCGACCTGGGAAACTGCATATTGATAATCCTGAATCACATCCGTCGGCTCCTTAAGTTCAAAAGTGAATTTTATTGCCCTGTATTCTCCTGCTTCCAGCATGATATTGTTCAGCTGTACATTTTCAAAATTGGTAACCGTAAGCTCGCGTTTCTCAGCATTCAATATCTCTATCCCACTACCTTCTGATCCGGCAGACATCCATTTTTCCCATAAACGATCATCCAGTTTAATTTTTATTCTACCTATTTTAGCAAAATTGTTATCATTTACCCCAACCCGATCAAACCTCACCATAAAATCCGTTTGTTCTGAAGAAGGATTTCCAATAAAGATGGAACTGTCAAATTTATAATATGAGCCTTCTAATCCCCCCAGTGGTACCAACGAAGTATTACGCGTTACCACATTATTGTTATTTTTAACATTGTCACCCATCATATTGGTTGTGCTTGCTGGAAGTTCACTGAACATAGGGTCATTCACATCAACGATTCTTCCCAGGAAACACAATACAGGATTGCTGATAACATTGGGATCTCCGAATAATGAAGGATTTACCGGCTGCCACTTCGCATCAATGATGATCTCCTGTCCCGGCTGTAAAGGTGGAATAATAAATCCAGGTGTACTCGAACTGCTATCATAGTCCGGAGCATTACTGTTGAAGACCAAGCTTCGCGCTTTGATCTCGCCTCCCGCAGGAACACAGGCATTAGTCTGTGGATTTACAATACACTTTGATCCGTCCCAGGAGTTAAGCGCTGTTGGGGAAGGAGGATTTACCGGAACTGCATTATTATCCCAGGATTCTCCTGTTGCCCCCATTGTCCAGTATAACCTTACACGGCTTTCAGTGGATGCCACACAGCCTAAATTCCTTATCCTGAATCGCATCACGTTGAATTTAGAAGGATCGGAAGAATATCCCGGATTTTCATGGGTCACACTTAGTCCATTGGCTGTCTTCCTGTTCCATATATCATTACTTTCCCAGATAATTTCATTTCCGGGTGCGGGAACATAAGGTTCTGCGCCTGTATCCGCAGCATTGTCAAATGCGGCCAGATCCCATCTGTAATTAGCGTGAGCGTAATTTTCATTATCAATTTGATCGGGTAGCAATCGTATTGTTTCGCCATAGACAATATCCATATTCGGAATGGTAAGATTCGGCACTTCTGTAACGGTTGAATTACTATGATTGATAGAAGACAATTTATATCCCTGAACAGTATTTGAAACAATATTTTCTTTTGATACGTAAAATTTCCCGTCAATTGCTTTTTCAATATAAGAGTTATAATAATTACTGGTATTAGGAATAAAATTTACCGTCAAAGGATTAATATTAACAATGGCAATTCCTTTATTACCTACATTAGAGTTATTTTGTGCAATAATAATTCTATTATAGTCAATAAATTCCACTCCATCAATTTTGGTAACTCCAGAAAGGTTCAGATTATTAATATTGATATAGTCCCCATTTTGATTGAGCGTCCAAACCCTTAATTCATTACCATTTCCATATGCTAATCTCATCTTTCCTGTAGTTGCATCTTCAAATAGTTCAACATCAGAAATATCACCTGTAGGATATATAGGTAATGTTTGTTGATGGGATATCCCATTTTTAGTAATCAAAAATCGCTCTACAGTATTTCCGACTGCAAATAAATAACGTGTTTTATTTTTTCTTAGTTTTGATATTGCAAAAATTCTATTTCCTTTATAGTTAAAATGCTCTGGTGGGGAAACATAAATTGAAGTGCTATTTACGGTTACCTTCACGGAAATGAGAGTATTAATAAAGGCTGGCATATTATATACTGTCATCGCAATAATATAAAATTCATTACATGTACCTGGCACATTGACAACTGAAATTTCTTTGGTTACGGTATTCACACCAGGTGTTATAGTATCTATCAAAACGTTATTTTGGTTATATATTCTGTTTCCCCGTACATAAAATAACAGATTACCATTAGAGTCAAATGCAGCATTTGATCCGGGAAAATTTCCTGCTCCTAAAGAATTTGTTAATAAGTGAGGATTTCCTGTGGCAGGAAAATTAACGAGAGAGTTTCCCAAAACCCATTGGGGCGATTGAGCATTCATCAGGGGTATAAAATTTGCGATTGCAAAAAGCAGTAGTATTAGATTTTTTTTCATAAACGGTAAAATTTTAAATAATTGTGTGGTAATGATAATTTTAATTAGCCAGTTCTAATTTAGGCACTGAATAACCAGGAAAACCACGATAACTAATACCTGCGCCATATCATTAAGCAACTGCGTTGATTTTTTCAATAACTGCGTCAGCATTGGAAAGGTTACGTAATCTTACGAATCTGGCATAGCAGATCAACTGTGGGCTTAATAAGATCACATTTTAATTTACAGTATTTTTTATGATAAAAAAACAAATGGAAAGAGAACTACTGATAATAAACATCAATGGAACAGCGTTCCTTGTCTATGTGGACAGCTTTCAGCTTAAACAAAAGACAACCCCATAACACGATTCCTCTTAATGAAAAGAAAGACACAAAATACGGATACAGGTTCGGTTACTGTTTTCTTTCAAAAGAAAAAGCTGAACAGGAAAATGCAGAATTAAAGCGAAAAGATAATAATAAAATCCAAGAAAAATAAAGGGATGGAATTGCTGATAAAAAAGAAGCTGCCCCAAAAGTGAGACAGCTTCTTTTTAAAGTTGACTACTGTTTTTCAATCAGATCTAAAAACTGCTGCTCATCGTAAATGGTAATCGTTCCGATGTCCTGCGCTTTTTTCAGTTTGCTTCCGGCTTTCTCACCTACCACAAGATAATTAAGATTCTTGGAAACCGCAGAAATATTCTTTCCACCGTGTTTCTCTACCATTTCTTCCGCCTGTTCTCTGGTGAAAAGCGATAGTTTTCCGGTGAAAAGGAACGTTTTTCCTTCCAGAACGTTTGATAGAACTTCATTGGTATTTTCTCCCTTTTCAAGCTGTACACCGTACGATTTTAAACGCTCGATCATCAGGAGGTTTTCAGAATTTCTGAAGAATTCTTCAATGCTTACCGCAATTTTGGTTCCGATATCTTCCACCTGGCAAAGCTCTTCCACAGATGCATTTTTCAGTTCTTCTATCGTAGGGAAATTTTTCACCAGTTTTTTAGCCACCGTTTCGCCCACATGCTTAATCCCGATTCCGTATAGAACCTTTTCAAACGGAATCTCTTTAGATTTTTCAATTCCTGAGATGATATTTTGGGCAGATTTTTCAGCCATTCTTTCAAGCGGAAGAAGCTGTTCTTTGGTGAGAACATAGAAATCAGCAGGGTTTTCAATCAGTTTTTCTCTGTACAGCTGTTCAATTGTTTCGCTTCCCAGGTTTTCAATATTCAGGGCCTTTCTGGAAACATAATGGATCATTCTTCCCACTACCTGAGGCGGGCAGTGAAGCTCATTCGGACAGAAGTGGATGGCCTGGTCTTCAATTTTTACCAGCTCCGTTCCACATTCCGGACAATGTTTGATGTATTCTATTTCACGGCTTTCTTCCGTTCTCTTTTCCGTATTTACGCCTACAATCTTAGGAATAATTTCACCGCCTTTTTCCACATATACAAAATCCTGTTCATGCAGATCCAGCTTTTTGATAATATCTTCATTGTGAAGAGAAGCTCTTTTCACGATAGTTCCGGCCAGTAAAACCGGTTTTAGGTTGGCCACAGGAGTAATTGCTCCCGTTCTTCCCACCTGATAAGAAACACACTGTAATTCCGTTTCCACCTTTTCCGCTTTAAACTTATAAGCCATAGCCCATCGCGGAGACTTGGCGGTATAACCCAACTGGCGCTGCTGCTGAAGAGAATTTACTTTCAACACAATTCCGTCAATCTCAAAAGGAAGGTTATGACGTTCTGTATCCCAGAAGCTGATGAATTCCTTCACCTCATCCAAAGTTTTGCAGAGTTTCGCCTGCTGTGATGTTTTGAAGCCCCAGCTTTGTGCCTTCTGAAGCAGTTCCCAGTGCGTTTCTGTAGGGAAATCCTCAGAAATAAACTGGTAAAGTACTGATGAAAGTCCACGCTTTCTTACTTCCGCGCTGTCCTGCATTTTTAAGCTTCCGCTGGCTGTGTTTCGTGGATTCATAAAAGGATCCAGTCCTTCCTCTTCACGAAGTTTATTGATCTTATCAAAGTTCTTTCGGGTTAAATAAATTTCACCTCTCATGAAAAAATGAGGCGGGAAATCACCTTTTAACGTCAACGGAATATCTGAGATCGTACGGACATTCGGGGTAATTTCGTCTCCCTGGAAACCGTCTCCACGGGTTACGGCCTGTACCAGCTTTCCGTTTTCATACAGGATGGAAATAGAAGCGCCATCATATTTCAGTTCCGCAACAAATTCTACAGGATCACTGATGGTCTTGATGATTCTTTTTTCCCAGTCCTCAAGATCCTCAAAATCATAAGAATTATCCAGAGAATACATCCTGAATCTGTGCTGAATGGTTGGGAAGACCTTTGTAATTCCGCCTCCTACACGTACGGTAGGTGAGTTTTCATCATAAAACTCTGGGTGTTTGGCTTCAAGATCCTGAAGCTGTTCCAGTAACATATCAAACTCATAATCAGAGATCGTAGGTGTATCCAGAAGGTAATAATTTTCGTTATGCTGATGAAGCTCCTTTCTGAGCTGTTCTATCTTTTGCTGTATATTTTCAGACATTCTTTTCTATCTTTTGAGCAAAAATAACTAAACTAATTTCATTTAAAAAATAACAGAATCAAATAGTACAGGAAAATTAAAAAACATTAATATCAGTCAAGAGATTGGTTGTGTTGATCTTAAAATAAGTGTTTATACTAACCTGATATGATGTAATAATTTTTTAAGAAATTATTAAAACTCCCTTAAACAGAAGCTCCCGCAAGTCAAAATACCTTTGTACGTCTCACAGCTTTTAACAATAAAACGTACCTTTATCAAAAGTTGGTCAGACTTTTTAATTAATTATCAGATTATATTATGAAAAATTTTATCTTAGGGTTAGCAGTTTTAAGTACAGTTCTCATGAAGGCACAAACCCAGATCATTGCACACAGAGGATATTTCCAGTCGCAGCCCGCAACCACGGAAAATTCCATTAAATCATTGGAAAATGCTCAGAAATTAAAGATATACGGATCCGAATTTGACGTAAGAATGACGAAAGACGGAGTACTGGTCATTAACCATGATGAGCATCACGGCAAAATGGAAATCTCCGAAACTTCATTCAAAGAGCTGGAAACATTGAAATTATCAAACGGGGAAAAATTCCCGACATTGAAAGATTATCTTAAACAGGGTAAAAAAGATCCGTCTTTGAAGCTGATCGTAGAAATCAAGCCGGATAAAACCCCGGAAAAAGAAAACGAGATCACCCAGAAGACGATTAAGATGATCAAAGAAATGAAGCTGGAAAATCAAAGTGAGTTCATTTCTTTCAGCCTGAATATCTGCAAAGAGATCAAAAGACTGGAACCGGCATTTAAAGTACAATACCTGAACGGAGAACTTTCCCCTGAACAGATTAAAAAAGAAGGTCTGGACGGAATGGATTACCACTACAGCGTTTTTCAGAAAAATCCTTCATGGATTACTGAAGCTAAAACACTGGGCCTAATTACCAATTCCTGGACCGTGAACGATCCTGCCATCTACGAACAGCTAAAAAAGCAGGGAATAGGCTTTGTAACCACTAACATTCCTGATCAGCTTAAAAATAAATAAATTTTACTGAAGAATTATAATTTATAGCCTGTCTCCTTAAAAAGAGGCAGGTTTTTATTTGAATTCCAATAAAATCTTGAATCGGTATACCCATCAAAAAAATCTGTGTCATCCGTGTGATCTGCGGGAACCCAAAAAAATAGCTTTCCTGGATCTTGTAGGATTTCTATGTTTGAAAACGTAACGATGCAAGGCTTTTAATCATTATGCGGCTTTTAAGGCGCAACAAAACCTTCAGCTTTCAGTAAAATCATTGCGCCTTATAATGCATGAAGCAGGTAAAAAAACAGAGTCCTTGCGAAAATTCCAACAAAACCGTATAATTCTAAAAAAAAAAAAATATTTTAAGTTATTGTTTATCAGTATTAAAATTGGTTTTGTTTTTATTTTCTCTGGAAAAGACAATAAAGGTATATAAATGCTTACAGGAAATGGCATTAAAAATACTTAATTTGTTAAATGCCTGTTTATTAGGATTGTATTCAATGTTAACAATAATAAGTTAACATTTTGTTTAGTAAATATTTAAAAAATGTTAAAATCGTGTTAAAGTCACAGTCATAATGTCGTTTTAATTTTGCGCAAACAAAAAGGATATGCGTAAAGAGACACAGAAACTGTTGGTTTTATCGCTGCTGGGATTAGTCAGCGTCAACCTGACAGCTCAGCAGAAAGTAAAAAAAGATACGATTAAAGGCATTGATGAAGTGGTGGTAACTGCTTTAGGAATTAAGAGGCACGATAAGGCCTTAGGATATGTTGCCGAAAAGGTGGGTTCAGCAGTTTTTGAAGAAACGCAGAACAACAACTGGGCACAGTCGATGGAAGGAAAAGTGGCAGGGCTTAAGATCCAGACTGCCGGAGCAGGACCTCTGGGAACTTCCCGAATTACCTTAAGAGGAGAAAAATCCATGATAATGGACCACAACTATGCTCTGATCGTAGTAGATGGTGTTCCGTTGGGAAATTCTACCACAGGATCCGGAACTCCTGCTTATGGGGCCGGTTCGGGGGGAGATGTTCCTATTGATTTAGGAAACGGATTAAACAGCATTAATCCTGACGATATTGAATCGGTAACGGTTCTGAAAGGAGCCTCCGCAGCAGCCTTATACGGTTCACGTGCCGCAAACGGTGCTTTAATGATCACTACGAAATCCGGGAAGACCAAAGACGGAAAGCTGAAAGTAACCTTCAATTCCTCTTCAAGTTTTGATACCGTATTGAAATGGCCGGACTGGCAGTATGAATACGGACAGGGAACCCTTGCTAAAAATTCAGCCGGACAATTTTATTATTCTTATGGACTTTCTCCGGATGGAGCCAGCACAGGCGGAACGAGCAGCGCCTTCGGACCAAAATTTGCCGGTCAGTACTATTTCCAGTATGATCCTACGGTACAGGGCCAGAGCCCGGCGAGACAGGAATGGAGAGCTTACAAAGACAATATTAAAGGCTTCTGGAGACCAGGATCTACCTATTCCAACAGTGTTTCTGTGGAAAGCTCAAATGATAAGACCAGCTTCAGAACCTCACTTACCTATCTGAATAATGAATGGATGATGCCTAATACCGGTTTTGACCGTTTTAATTTCGCCTTATCCTTTGCCCATCAGCTTACCAAAAAATTAAAAATCTCTACCAAGTTCGCATACAACACAACAAAAAGTGATAACCTTCCTGCTACAGGATACAACAACCAGTCGATCTCTTATTTTATGATTTTCCAGAACCCAAACGTGGATCTCGGATGGTATAAACCGATCTGGAAGTACGGACAGGAGCAGGTAGATCAGATCCATCCGTTCAGTTCTTATATTGATAATCCTTACCTTATCGCGTATGAAATGCTGAACGGGGTCAGAAAGAAAAATATCACAGGAAATATTACGGCGGATTATCAGTTCAATAATAATTTCAGTCTGATGCTGAGATCAGGAGTGGAAATCCTGAATGAAAAAAGGACTACCAGAAGACCCTGGAGCTCTGCCAACTATCTGAATGGTTTTTACAGAGAACAGTATATTAAAAATCATGAATATAACAACGACGTTCTATTCTCCTATAAAGCAGATCTTAATAAATTCAGCCTTTCTGCTTCTGCGGGAGGAAGTATCCGCTATAATGAATACGTAATGACGGATTATCAGGCCATCGGTCTGAAAACAGCCGGAGAATATATCCTTACCAATGCCCTTTCAATTCCGGTTAAATATCCTAGCCCGAATGATAAACAGGTAGACAGTGTCTATGGGTTGCTAACGCTGGGGTATGATAATAAGATTTTTGTAGATGTTACAGGAAGAAATGACTGGAGTTCCACGCTTCCGAAGCAGAACAGGTCTTTCTTCTATCCATCGGTAAGCACCAGCTTTATTCTTTCGGATATTTTTAAACTGAAAAGCAATACCCTTAATTTCTGGAAACTGAGAGGTTCATGGGCTAAAGTAGGTATAGACAGTGATACATATCTGTTGGATAATTATTATTCAGCAAGCAATATTACAGGAAGTGTTGTGGCACCTACCACTTACAATAACCCTAACCTTAGACCGGAAAAGAATACCAATATAGAAGCGGGCATGGATTTCAGTCTTTTCAAAAGCAGGCTTAATCTTAATTTTACCGCTTATCAGAATGTGAGTGAGGACCAGATTATTCCTGTATCCCTTCCTTATGAAAGTGGATATTCCAAAAGAGTGATCAATGCTGGGAAAATCCGCAACAGAGGATTTGAACTTTCAGCAGATATTTATCCGGTAAAGACAAAAAACTTCTCATGGAAAGTAGGAGGAAACTGGTCTACCAATGAAAATAGGGTGATGACTCTTCCGGAAGGATTTGACGGAATTATTTCCGGAGTGGGAGACGTTGTATTCTATAAAATGGAAGTAGGAGGTTCGCTGGGAGATATGTACGGTTTTAAACTATTAAGAACTCCGGACGGTCAGGTAATTTACGGAGATAACGGTCTTCCCGGAAGACCTGGAGATATAGAAAAAGTAGGAAATGCATTTCCGAAATGGAGAGCCGGCCTTCAGAATGATTTTAAGATTAAAAATTTCACTATCAGTTTCTCATTTGACGGACAGTACGGAGGAATTGCCTATTCCCAGTCCCATCATAAAATGTCAGAGCAGGGAAAACTTACCTCTACACTGGCAGGAAGAGAAACCGGGATGATCGTAGGAGAAGGGGTAGTGCAGAATGCAGACGGAACCTACAGCCCGAATACAAAAGCAGTAAATATCTCTGCCTATTACGGAGATTATTACAGAAGAGCCAACGTGGAAACCAACAGCTTCAGTACAGATTTTATCAAGCTTAGAGATGCAAGAATAGCATATTCTTTCCCAAGAGAAACCATCAAATCTTTAGGACTGGAAGATCTTACCCTTGCTGTCTTCGGAAAAAACCTGTGGATGTGGACGAAGTTCCCGCTGTTTGATCCTGAAGTAGCCACGCTGAATAATGCTACCATTACCCCGGGAGTGGAAATGGGACAGCTTCCTACAGCAAGAACTATCGGGTTTCAGTTAAATCTTAAATTTTAAATCTAAAACAATGAAAAAAATATTCATACATCTGGCATTAGTGGCTTCAGTCTTAGCCCTTAATTCCTGTGACAGAACTTTTGAAGAAATTAATACTGATACCAGCAGGGTCAAAGATCCGGCTGTTGGAAGCCTTCTGGCACCTATTCAATACGAAATGGGGAGTTACGGTTACAACAGGGCAGATGATTTTACCTTTGATATTATGCAGAACGCTCTGGATTTTCCGAATGAAGGAAATACCTACAGCAGATATTATATGGATGAAAAAAGTGGGAACGGATACTGGAATATGTCTTACAGATGGCTGAAGCAGGTTAATGATCTTAAAAAATATGCCACTAAAGAGCAGAATAATAACTATCTGGCCATCTCTATGGTGCTGAAAGCCTGGATTACTGCCAATCTTACGGATGCTTTTGGGGATATTCCTTTCACAGAAGCAGCAAACCTTGAGGAAGGGATTACAAGACCAAAATTTGACAAGCAGAAAGATATTTATGTTCAGCTGCTGAATGATCTGAAGACCGCCAATACTTTATTTGATCCCACAAAAGCTTTAACCGAAACAGATTTGTTCTACAATGCCAATACCAACAGCCAGACCGGTATTCTGGGATGGAAAAAATTCTGTAACTCACTTTCATTAAGGCTTCTGACAAGAATCCTGAACAGAAACGGAGAAGTGAATGTTTATGAAAGAATTCAGGAAATAGTTAATAACCCTGCCACCTATCCGGTTTTTCAGAATAATAATGATAGTGCAGTTCTTCCTCTTTCCGGAATATCTCCTTATCTGCCGCCTATTGCACGTCCTCAGGATTTTACCGCATACAGGGCTGCCGGAGAGTTTTTCATAAATGCCATGAAGGATAATAATGATCCGAGGTTAAGTATGTTTTTTACGAAAGCTAAAAGTTTGTCCGGAGCCGATTTAGGGTATAAAGGCGCTCCTTCCGGATACGCTTTGGGAAGTTCTTTTGATTATCAGCCTTCCAATCTTAATCAGAATCTGGCAAAAGCTCCTTTAAAAGTTCTGATTATGACCTATTCTGAGGTGCAGTTTATTCTGGCAGAGCTCGCTAACAAAGGAGTCATCACCGGAAATCAGCAGACATTCTATGAAACAGGAGTAAAATCTATTATAGAACAATGGGGAGCAACGGTTCCTGCGGATTACTTCAATAACAGCAATGTGGCTTATAACGGTTCTCTGCAAAGGATTATGATGCAGAAATACATCTCATTATTTTTCGTAGATCACCAGCAATGGTATGAATACAGACGTACTAAACTGCCTGTGCTTCCCAACAACGGAGGGCTGCTGAACGGTGGAATAATGCCGGTAAGATTTATGTATCCTACAACGACCAAAGTAATGAATACTGAAAATTATAATGCAGCAGTACAATCCATGGGCGGAGATAATATCAATGTGAAAATGTGGTGGAATAAATAAAAAGAATCAATAATATGAATATCAGAATAAAATTTTTAATGCCTTCTCTGCTGGTTTCGGCAATGGCATTTTCCCAGACCTCTGTTTCCGGTTATGTATATGAGGATATCAATAAGAACCAGAAGAAAGAAGGTCGCGAAAAAGGAGTAGAAGGAGTTTCGGTATCAAACGGAGTACAGGTGGTTCTTACGGATAAAAACGGAAGATACAGCCTTCCAGTTCAGGATGGGCAGACCATTTTTGTGATTAAGCCATCCGGATATCAGACTGCATTCAACAGTAATAATCTTCCTCAGTTTTATTATCATCATAAACCCAACGGATCACCTGCTGATTTTAAATACAAAGGATCTGCACCTACAGGTGAACTTCCCAAAGAACTGAACTTCCCGCTTTATAAACAGAATGAAAGCAAAAATTTCGATATTCTGGTTTTCGGGGATCCACAGCCTTATACAGAAAAAGAACTGGATTATTTCAAAAGAGGAATCGTAAACGAAGTAAAAAATACGAAGAAAAATGCTGTACTGGGAATTAGTCTTGGAGATCTGGTTGGTGATAATTTAAGCCTTCAGAAACCTTATGCGGATGTGATGAAAGAAATCGGTCTTCCATGGTATAATGTTATGGGAAATCATGATATGAATTATGATGCTAAAGAAGATCATCTTTCAGACGAAACCTTTGAAGCGAATTTCGGGCCGGCCAATTATTCCTTCAACTACGGGAATGTCCATTTCATTATTCTGGATGATATTCTTTATCCGGACCCAAGAGATGGTAAAGGATATTGGGGCGGATTCCGTGAAGACCAGCTGAAATTCATCGAAAACGATCTGAAGCTGGTTGATAAAAATAAGCTGATCGTGGTTTCATTCCATATTCCGCTGGAACATCATAACGAAGATAATTTCAGAAATGCAGACCGCCAGAAACTTTTTGATTTCCTGCAGCCTTTTGAAAATGTATTGCTGTTATCAGCACATACCCACATCCAGCAGCAGATCTTCTACGGTAAAAAAGCAGGCTGGGCTGGGATAAAAGAACTTCATGAATACAACGTAGGAACCACCTGCGGAGACTGGTATTCCGGAACTCCTGATAATTCCGGGCTTCCTACTTCAACGATGAGAGACGGTACTGCTAAAGGATATTCTTTCATCAGCTTTAATGATAATCAGTATAAGGTTAAATATAAAACTGCCGGAAAGCCTGAAGATTATCAGATTCAATTGTATGTACCTAAAGTAATTCCTTATCCTTCAAAAACATCAGCCAAAGTTTTGGCCAACTTCTTTATAGGAAGTAAAAAAGATAAGGTAGAATACAGAATAGACAACGGAAACTGGGAAGCAATGGAATATGATGAAACCGTAGACCCGAATTTTGCCCTTTCTGTTTTCAAGTGGGATAGTACACAAAATCTTTTCCCGGGTAGGAGACCTTCCAATCCGGAGATGTCAAAACATATCTGGACCATTGGTTTTCCTAAAAAATTAACGATGGGGAAACATAAAGTTGAGGTGAGAGCTTCAGATCTGTATGGGAATCAGTTTACTGCTTCCGAAGAATTTGAGGTTCAGAATCCGGTTCTTATACCATAAGCTTTTCATTTATTACTATACTTTCAGATTGCAAAACCGGTTTTTATAAGCCGGTTTTATTTTTTTGAGAATGTGCTTTTACAGGATATTATTGATTTTATTCTCGCAGATGGGGCAGATTACGCAGATTTTTATGATTGCATCTTGTTGGATATTATTTCACATGCTTTTCAGAATTATAGGTGGAGAATTACCTGAGGTTTTAAAATGATAAAGCAGATATACCATACAGGCAACTATTAAAATTCTATTAAATATGTTCTCTTCAGCTTCCGTAAAAATGATCTTTCGTAACTTTGTTTACAGTAAAAATACCATTATGAATATAAGCGGAAAAAATGCCGTAGTAACCGGCGGTGGAAGAGGACTTGGAAAAGCGGTTGCTTTAGCCCTGGCCAATGAAGGAGTAAATATTGCAGTAACCGGCAGAAACGAGGAAAACCTTAAAAATACGGTTGAAGAAATCAGAAATCTTGGCGTAAAAGCAGAATATGCTGTGTTCAGTATTGATAATGAAGCTGAAGTAAAAGCAGGAATCGAATCTCTGGCAGAAAAGTTAGGAGGAATTGATATCCTGATCAACAATGCAGGAATCGGGGATTTCGGGACGATTGAAGAGATGTCTTCTGAAACCTGGGAACAGGTCATTAAAACCAATTTATTCGGAGTATACTATGCTGCAAAAGCTGTCCATCCGTTCCTGAAAGAAAGAGGAGAAGGTGATATTGTAAATGTAGCTTCTACAGCCGGATTGAAAGGAGGTCCGAATATGTCAGCCTATGCCGCTTCAAAAGCAGCCGTGGTTTCCTTGTCACAATCGATGATGGCAGAATGGAGAAAACAGAATATCCGTGTAATTACATTAACACCAAGTACCATTGCTTCTGATATGAGTATCCAGGGCGGACTTACAGACGGAAATCCTGATAAAGTACTTCAGCCGGAAGACTTCGCAGAATGGGTAAGAGATATTCTGAAAATGAACAGAAGAGCATTAATTGCAAACGGATCTATCTTCTCTACCAATCCATAGTTTTAATGATTTAACGTATAAAAGCGGGCTTTAGCCCGCTTTATTTGTTTCCTGCTGATCATAATTCACCTGATATTACATCAATATTCAACATTTAATATTCCATAAAATATAAAATCCTCCGGCTTTAGCCAAAACTTATCCATTCCATTTTTTTAACCGTAATAACATTAGTATTTTTGCAGCAAATTATTCACATGCAAAATTATTTAGAATTCAATTTCAAGATCGTTCCACTGCAACCGTGGAATGAGATATTAATGGCAGAGCTTATAGAAATAGGTTTTGACAGTTTTACCGAAGAGATTGACGGAATTTTAGGATATATTCAGACGGAACTGTTCAATGAAGAAGAGTTGAAAGCCCTTCCGATCTTTGAAAACGAAAATGTGCAGATCAGCTATTCTTTTGAAGAAATGCCGAACATTAACTGGAATGAAGAATGGGAAAAGAACTTCTCACCGATCAATATTGATGATAAGGTCCTGATCAGAGCCGAGTTTCATGAATCGGTTCCTGGAATGCATGAAATTATTATCCAGCCTAAAATGTCCTTCGGAACAGGGCATCACCCTACAACCCACCTGATGATCCAGCAGATGATGGGTATTGATTTCAACGGGAAAAAAGTTCTGGATATGGGGTGCGGAACTTCGGTACTTGCTATTTACGCTAAACAGCAGGGAGCCGGAGAAACCAAAGCCATTGATATTGACGAATGGTCGGTAGAGAATTCAAAAGAAAATGCGGTAAGAAATGGGGTTGAACTGGATATTGAACAGGGAACTGCTGAAAATCTAGGAAAAGAAAATTATGATATTATTTTAGCTAATATCAACAGAAATATTCTGATCTCTGATATTCCTACTTATGTTTCTGTCCTGAATAAAGGAGGAAAGCTTCTTCTTTCCGGGTTATGTTTCTTTGATGTAGCTGATATTCTTGAAGTATGTAAAGAAAATGGCCTGGAACTTAAAAAACAGCTTCAGCGTGAAGAGTGGGTAAGCTTGCTTTTAGAAAAATAATAATAACAGAAATGAATATGAGATTTTTAATGACGGGGGTATTGATGCTGATTTTTCATTGCTTTTCAGCACAAGTAAGTGAAGAAATATATCCTGATACTATTTTTGATTTTACAGAAAATAAAACCCAGAAAATTTTTACTGACTGGACGAGGGTACGAAAAGATCCTGATGTAAAATCCCAGATATTGGATTCGCTGCCAACCAACCAGCAGGTAATGATCCTGAAAAAGGAAGATGCTGTTCTGAAGCTCGGAGAAAGAGCCGCTAACTGGTATAAAGTATCCTATCAAAAGGGAGATTTTGTGTCTGAAGGATATGTCTGGGGAGCTAATCTTTGTGTGGGATACCGTAACAAAAACGGGTATGATTTCCTTTTCGGACTGTCAAAAACCATCGATAGAAAAAATGAGTATAATCTGGTTGAAAAACAAAATATCGCCGGAATCAAGGTGATAGAAGGTAATACTCTGATTCAGGAAGTATATTTTGATGCCGGAAGGGGAGAAGAGCTGAGGTCTGCCACATTCAATATAGAAAGCGATCATAAACTGCAGAATGTGGAATTTACTTTAAAGGCTTCCACTTCAGGAGATGCATGTAGTATTGCCAGCTATGACCAATATATACTTTTCAAAGATAAAAAGCTGATCACCCTTCCTCGTCTGGCGAGTGTAAGTGATGCCGGAGTGTTTTATCATTCAGAAGAATTTATATTTCCGAATGATAAAGGGGGTATTCCTAATGCCTTCATCCTGAAAACAAGAGATATGGAACTGGACGACAAAGACCGGGAAAGGAAAACACAGTCTTCTAAAACCTATCTTTGGAATGGAAGTTCCTATAAGCTGAAATAATTCAGAATAAGAAAAAGTTAAACCGTTGTATTGGATGCAGCGGTTTTTGTTTTTATGGCGGTCAGAATGGTATGGGTTTCAACATCGTTTTCTCTTCTTTTATATTCCACTCTGGATATTCTGATCTGTTCAAAATTATTTTTTAAAAGGTGCTCTTTCAATTCGTCCAGTCTGTGAAAATAAAAATAAGCCCGGTCTCCGCTGCTGCTTACCTGAAATCCCGACTTATCCGGATCGCCTTCAACGAAACTTATATATAACAGTCCGTTTTTGATTTAATAAATGATAACAATCCGAAATGAATTTTTCACTTTCTGTTTGTGATAAATAGGGTAAACAAAAACCGCAGATAATGCCGTCATATTTTGTTTGGATCTGATCAATCTGCCGGCTGTCCATTACGGCAAAACTTGCTGTAGGATTATTCTTTTTGGCGAGTTCTATCATATTGGGGGCAATGTCAATTCCGAATATTGTAAAATCCGGTCGTGCAGTTAAAAGATATTGGGTAATATTTCCGGGCCCGCAGCCAATTTCCAGAAGTTTTGCATTCTTCTGAGCGATTGAGCGGCAGATAAAATCATAGGTGTTATTATACAGATCCAGATCCATAAATTTTTCCTGATATAATAAAGCAACTTTATTCCAGGTTTTAAATGTTTCTGTATATCTGTCCATTGTTTTGACGGTTTTCAAAATGAAACTGATTAAAAAGCGAGCTTATTTCGATTTAAGGATTAGCTTTTACTGCATTGTACATCATTGAGTCTTTCTGTTGACTGGTATAATTGTATTTGTAATTATAAAATGAAGATTCCCAGTCTCCGTAACCAATGTTCGGAATAATGATGAATTTTTTTCCAAACTCTTTCGCTGAACTTTTGACAGCCGCAGACCGTTCTGTTTCTGATTTTTTATCAAATATACCTGCGAAATCCGAAAGATTATCTCCTAACAGTAAAACGATATTATAGTTTTTAGCAATATCCTTTCTGCGGGTTTCTTTGCTGCTTTCCGCTGATCTGAGGATAAGGTTGGTATCACTTTGAAGAGGGAAATTATATTTTTTTAAATTTTTCAGCGTTCCTGCACGTTCCTTCTCCATACGGTTGGTTACATAAAAAACCTGAACACCTTTATTGGCTGCGTACTGGTAAAATTCCTGTGAGCCGGTAAGTGGTTTTGCAATGCCTTTAGCGGTCCATTCCTCCCATGTAGCCTGATCATAGTCTTTTCCCATTTTTGCACGCTCCACAGCGTAATAGGAATTATCCAGAAAGGTTTCATCAATATCTGAAACGATAGCTAAAGGTTTATCTGATTTCTGTGCTAAAGCCTCATCCAAACGGAGCTTTGCAATATTGTAGGCCTGAAGGCACAGGGCCTCATATTCTGCTGCTCTTTGCTGGTAAAATGCAGCATATATTTTTCCTTCACGTCCAAGATTTTGATAAGGTGTGTCCTGAACGGAAGCTTTTGAATCCGGTGCTGCTGTTTTGCATGATAAGACCAAAGCAAAGAAACAGCTTGTGATAATGAAGTTAAAATTTTTCATTGAATTTAAAATAGAGAATACAAAATTATAACAATTTGGCTTTTATTACAACTCTGTGGTGAACCGCTGTAAAAGGGCATCTGTCTTTAAGTAATGCGCTGGTCTATTTTAGCAGGTGGTTTCTTAGTCTTTCCTGTAAATCTTCACAGGAATTTCCTATGTAATATTCATCTGATGATTCAGAATAAAGAGTATAGCAGAAATACATGAAATTAATCTAAACAAAAAACCTCACAATAAGAATTGTGAGGTTTTTGTGAGCGCGAAAGGATTCGAACCTTTGACCGTCTGCTTAGAAGGCAGATGCTCTATCCAGCTGAGCTACGCACCCTTGTTTTTGAAAATAAGTCGGGGCGGCAGGATTCGAACCTGCGACCTCCTGGTCCCAAACCAGGCGCGATGACCGGACTACGCTACGCCCCGATTGGCAGTCATCTTAAACAAATTTTACTTCGTTTTTGCGAGTGCAAAGATAGAAACTTTTTTTGAATAATAAAAACAATTTGTAAAAAAAGATTTTTAGCCGCCAAAACTGGGAAATACTATTTCACTGTTTTTCTGTACGTTGAAAATTACAGGGAAATAAATATTTTTCTTTTTTGAAATTTATTACACTGACTTACAGTTTAGTAAGGCTTAACTATTGTTATTTCTAATTTTTAACGGAAATAAGGTTGAATTACTGCTAAAAAAAGCCCCTAGAAAAAATCTAAGGGCTTTGATCACAATATTGGAAAATAATTTATTTTTTGATGAATTTTATATTTTCCTGTTGTTTTTCATTTTTAAAGGTAATGAAGTAAACTCCTTTTGTCAGCTCAGATACATGAATTTTCTGATCTTCAATAACTCCGGTTTTGATAATCTGACCTACTGTGTTATGAATTTCATATTTCGTTTTATCTGAAACATTAGTTACATTCAGAATGTCACCTACAGGGTTCGGATAGATCCCTACAGTATTTTTTGCTTTTGTAACTTCATTGGTAGCTAACGCTCCAGTTACTTTAAATTGCTTACTCTGGCTGCTTACGAATTGATTATTTCCAGAAGAAATAATGTTTCCGGTTGAGTTTTTAATTCTATAAAATCCTCCATATGTAGTGATTCCGTCATTTTCACTGTCATTGATCGTGAAAGTATAGCAATCATTAGGAAGATTCCAGTTTACCGAGATAAGATCCGGAAGAGGGTCATTTTCTGGATCAACAACATCCGGGTACGGGCCTCCACTATATAAAGTAGTTCCAGTGCTGTTTTGTAATGTCCATGTAGTTTCTGAACCAAAATAGTCTAATTGTAATTCTAAAGTGAAATTTGGACTTGATACTGGTGCAGAATTACCTAAGGCAACGGATGCAAAATTATTCGTTGACCTTTGATCGGTAGTACCATTCACAGATGAAATTTTTGCAGAAATACTTCCTGCTCCGGCTCCTGTAGGAATATCAATAATTGCATATTTATCCTGGGCCAAATTTCCGCTCCAGTTTGTACTTTGCTGTGCTCCTCCATTTACCGAATAAATTATAACGGCAGAAGTAAGCGGGCTTGTCCCTCTGTTATATAATGAGAATTTTGCAGTAATAGCTGTTGGAGAATCACTACATGCAGTTTCGCTGCAGTTTCTTTCTCCTTTTAATTCGGCATCATTGGCAAACAATGGAATAGGAAGATCGGCTGTTGAAGCTTTTAGCTCTACTCTTCTTGGTGAATTGTTCATTACAGCAATCATTCTGTCTTTCTGGTTGGTTGTGAAAATGTTCATACATGAATCGTTTGTATAATCCATATAATTCTCAAACATTTCATCACTTGTACCGCAGTTATTTGATTTTGGATGGGGAGGGCATCCACCATTGGAACCTTCATGAGTAGGAGTGTCAGAACAGTAATCTGTTCCACAAGTGTCATCTCCCCATATATGTCTTAACCCTAGAAAGTGGCCAACCTCATGGGTCATGGTTCTTCCCCTGTTATAAGGAGCATTAAGAAGGAATGTTCCGTCATTGTAAGCAATACTTCCGAAAGTCGAATAATTGGCTACAACTCCGTCAGTGTCAGCATATCCTCCGCTAGGTGCCATTCCTGGTAAATTGGAATTGGAAGGAAACTGAGCATAACCAAGAAGTTGGTTGTTTGAAAACCTTACACTCCACATATTCATATATTTTGTAGGATCCCATATGGTAAGAGGCTTTACATAGCTGTTAATAAGGTTAGTAGGCCAGGATGTCTGGCAAAGATTAACACGATCAATCCCGTTAGTAGGGTTTCCGTTTGGATCAACTTTTGCCAGGGCAAATTGTATCATCGTATCTGCGCCAACAGGATTGGTGTTGAATCCCGGGGTTCCGCTCAACTTTCTGTAATCATTGTTCATTACAGTAATCTGGGACTGAACCTGAGCGTCTGTAATATTAGGAGCAGTACCTAATGCCTGGCCGCTGTGAATAACATGCACTACAACCGGAATCGTAATGATACCTCCGTTTTGAGATTTGTTGACCTGCGCATTGGCAATTAAAGGACCAATCCAGTCTTCAAATTCTTTTTCTGTCATTCTGCCTGGATTCTGTTTTTGTAGCATTGTTTCGTATTCAGAAGATGCACATCTTATAAATCCTTCGGTTTTTCTTAGCTCCTCCAATGTATAGGCCTTTCCAAAAACGATTTGATCGTCCTGGAGTTTCTTTTTTTGACCAAAAAACCAGCAGGTAAACATTAAAAAGAGTGGAAATGATAGTTTAAAAATAGTTTTACTATTCATTTAGATTTTTTTTAATTAATTTTGCAAATATATATTTTTTTTACAATCATTTCTTAATTCTAACTGAAAAATATAAAAGATGAAATTTGGCTTTCTTATTATATTAACTCCACTTTTATTATTTAACGTAAGCTGTAATTCCCAACAGAAGAGCTCTGATATACAATTGAATACGGTGCAAAAGAATTTTGACATCAAGAAAATAGAAGTTACAGAGCGGACAAGAGGAACCAACAGGATTACTACGTTTATCCCGGGTTCTAAGATAACATCCGTGAATGGCTCTGAATCAGTTGCTGTATTATCAGCTGCAGACTGGAATGCTATGGTAAAACAGGCCGAAATGATAGATCTGTCTAAGATCTCAACATTAAAATCACCTACACAGGGAAGGGCTACGGACAGGGCTTTGGCTTCTGCTGTGATTATTACAACAAGCAAAGAAATCTTTACCTCATCAAGCTTCGATGCAGGAATGCCCCCGAAAGAGCTGGAAGGCTTATACAAGATTCTCGTTGATAAAAGTTCATCAAAATCTAAACCTCCCAAACGTGACTTTCGATGATTTTGTGGAATATAATTTAGAATATAGGAGATTATAAAACAAAATTCCCCGAAATTGAATATTTCGGGGAATTTTATTTTTTATCCGCCTTTCTTTCTGACGAATAAATAAAAACTTATGACAGCAAATACAAAAATTGCGGCAATATTGCAGTAATCCAGTCTTTCAAAAGAAATATTTTCAGACATAAAATTCCCATAAGATTTATAGCCTCCGGTGTACACCAGAAAATCGGAAAACTTTTTTTCATTAGCCAGTCCTGAAAAAATCAGCATAAACATACTGATCCCGATAGGATAGATGAAGTTTTTGAAAACCAGACTGAGGGCCAGCTGGATCATTGCTATGGCAGAAAGGGTAATCGCAAATTTTAAGAAAGTATAAAAGATAACTTCCCTGAAATCATAGTTCTGGAAACCCATCTCAGGAAAAACTATGCTGAAAAGATAGCCGCTCAGCAGAAGGGCAAAGTAAGAAAGCAGAACAGATAACAGAACAGTAATCTGAATAAATAATGCTTTTGAAATGAAAATCTTTGATTTTGAAACAGGAATCGTGAAAAGAATCTTATAATTATTGTTCTTGTATTCCACATCACAGCAGGCATGTACAAAAAGAGAGACCAGAATAGGATAGAGCATATAGAAAAACATGAGTACCATTCTTCCCAGTGACATTTTCCATGGGTTTTCCGTGCCGCCTCCTGTTCCGATTCCGGAGCTGATGACATCATAGGCTATGTAAAGATCAATAGCGAAAATGATGAGTGCCGGAACCAGAAGGACCCCGAATATTTCCCTGTTTTTAGACAGTTTATACTGTTCAGAGGAAAAAGCTTTATAGAATGTATTAGTCATGGTTTTTAGAGATTAGGTTAATGAAGATCTGTTCAAGGTTCGCGCTTTGAGAATCGATTTCATAAATCTCGATTCCGCTTTCGATCAACGTTTTTAAAAGAGTATGAAACGCTTTGTCATCGTTGATTTTGACCGAAATTTTATCCGGACTGTTTTGAGAGGCAGAAAAAGATGTTCCCTGAAGTACAGACATGGCATTTTCCGGGTTGTTTATTTTTAAAAGGACTTCTCTTTCAACCTGGCTCAGTAATTCATCTTTTGTCCCCTGAAAAATCATCTGCCCACCTTCAATGATACCGATATGCGTAGCTGTCTTTTCCAGTTCGCTCAGAATATGGCTTGAAAGGAAAATCGTTTTTCCCTGACCGTTCAGATATTGAAAAAGCTTTCTCATTTCAAAAATACCCTGTGGATCCAATCCGTTCAGAGGTTCATCCAGGATCAGCAGCTTAGGATCGTGAAATATGGCCATGGCAATTCCGAGACGTTGTTTCATTCCCATAGAAAGAGCGCTGGCCTTCTTCTTTTTTTCACGGTGGAGATCCACCAGTTCCAGCACCTCATCAATCCTTTTCGTTCCTTTGCCATAAATGATATCAAGGTACTTCAGATTTTCAAAAACACTAAGTTTGGTATAAAAACAGGGAGATTCAATAAGGTTGCCGGTTTCGGACAGAATTTCGGTACGGTTATGTTTCAGGCTTTTATTCCGGATGAAAATCTTATCATCAGTTTCTTCCAGAAGCCCTAGAAGTAATTTTATTGTAGTGGATTTTCCCGCTCCGTTCCTTCCCAGATATCCGTAAATACTACCTTCCGGAACACTGAGGCTGATATTGTTTAAAATAGTTTTGTCGCCTAATGTATAGTTTAAGCCTTTAGTTGTAATGCTTTCCATTATTTTTTGAGTGGGGTTACAGTTTTATTAATATCGATATAAAAAATCCCGTCGCAAAAACGGCTCCATACCTTTTTTTCATCGATTCCCTGATTGATGGTAGATACAAATTCCTGTTTTAAGAATGAGCTGCCGGGGATATTTCTCAGATTGATAAAGAAATAAGGAGTTTTTGTTTCATGAAATGTATTTTCAATAGCAAATTTTCCGGGTTTGTTGATAATATTTCCTGCTTTGTTTGGTTTGCCATAGGATGAAAAATCAATCATATAGGAGGCTTTTCCATATTTATTTTTGATATGGGCTCCCAAAGGAAGATAATCTTTAGTGTACCGTGATGCAAAAGTGTGGATGTTGGCACACCATACAATGATTTTCTGATCTTTATACAAGGAATCCATCTGATAAAAAAGATTTCTGGCCATCAGAGAGTCCCTGAAATTCATGCTTGACATAGATCCGGATTTGTATTTCCAGATTTTAGTTAAATTATTTTTCATATCATTGAAATACCTAGCATACATTGTGTTTTCAGGGGTTTTGTCCAGTTTCAAAACAGCCTCTTCAAGTTTTTCGATTTCATTGACCAGATGTGTTTTATCACTGCCTTTCAGAATTTTGTCAGTATACCCATCATAAATAAAATAGGCAAATTCACCGGCGTGTTTATTAAAGAGAGGAAATTTTTTGATGTCAATATGATTTCTGCTTAGGAAGTTATTGATAAGTTTTACACGTCTGCTCATTAAGGCACCTCCCGAAAGCTGGATGTCAAACCCTCCCACTTCAATAGGAGAAGCAGATGTTTTCGTTTTCTGATAATATTGTATAAGAGGCTGGGTTTCTTTATTCATCCACCAGAATCCAAAGAGGCCAAGACCACCGATAGAATCGGAAGGAACTTTCAGCTGGTGATTCTTCATTTCCTCATTCATGAGCCACGTATCATACTGCCCGGCTTCATATAAAACTACATTATATCCTAAATTCTCATGGAGATATTTGATCAATCGGCTTTTTGCCTCGAAAGTAGCCCCGTCGTAATGGGTATTTTCACCAAGCAGAACGATTTTGTTATCTTTAAGGATCGTGTCAAATATTTTCAGATCGCTGTCATCGCTATTCTCCATAGAAATATTTTTGATGGGGAGTTGATAACGTTTAACCCCAGATAGGAGTTCTGCTTTTTCTTTTTCAGGGATCTTTTTATAGACCAATTGGTTGAGGACTAATACAGATGCTACGAGAATGATAAAAGTATATAGTATTTTCTTCATCAATTAAAAATTATAGGTTGCTATATATGTATAGGTTTTGATCTGTTAGTTACTTTTTTATAATAAATTATGTTTTTTAATGATAAATTATGAGGCTATAGGTCGAAAATAATGCCATCTGGTAAAATAAAGACGAATTGTCATGTGTGAGTGAAGTAAGAAAAGTTGTTTTTAGGGATCCGGAATGATAATAGAAAATAGTGAAAAAATAAAGATATGTTGTAAAATGAATGAATTTTATGGGTAACCTATTTGTTTTTTAATTTATTTTCAAAGAAATAGTGTTTTTCCCCTTTTTTTTAGATCAGAAGATGACTAATTTTGTTAAAGAAAAATTATAAACCACAAGAAATGAAGACTACTTTTTTATCTAAAAATTTAAGCATGCTTTTCATGCTGCTTATACTAGGTTTTTGTATGTTAAGCTGCACGCCGCCAGTAGATGACAGCTATAAAAATAAACTGATCAGCTACGATGAAAGACAGGTGCTGTTTGATGAGTATACCAGAACCAACCATATGATTCTTACCAAATACAGAAACGGAGAACCGGATTCCCGATGGTATTGGTTTTCTCTGGAAGAAATGGAAGGCTACATCCAGTACGTAAAAGAAGAAGCGAAAAAACAGAACAAGGAAAATGTAGGAATCAGGATTTATATGGGGAAATACCCAATAAACCATCCTAAAAGTAAAATGGCAAAACCTGAATATGCCGGATATCAGACTATATTTCTGGTACCCACTTCCAGAATGCCTAAAAATGATACTGGGAAAGTAATGTCAAGAACTACGTCAGATGAAAATACAGATATCCCGGATATAGAAGCCATGAATATGACCAATCTGGCTCCTCCTCCTAAGACATATTCCTCAGGAATGCAATAGCGAAAAACCATGAGCTGGAATATAGAAATAGGGAAACAGGTAACTGCGGCGGTATCGGTATCGGTAATGCTGCTGATGGCAGTAAAATACAGGAAAATAGAAAAAGTGAATTTGTTTTTCGTTGCAGGGTATGTACTGTCTTCCAGTATCGATATATTCTGCTATTTTTATTTCAGGCGGACAGAAAAACCTACTGATATATTTTATACAGTCGGATTTTTAATTATTGTTTTTTTCCTGTACCTATGCTATTATTACCAGCTGCTTTATTTGCCTTTGCTTAAGAAGATACAGGGAGGGATTCTTGCTCTTTTTGTGCTAAATATTCTGATCATGTTTTTTACAGAAGATAATCTGTTGGGACATTTTTCTTTTAATATGTTCTATATCAATATTCTTTTACTGATGTTTTCTATTATTTTATTTCTGTATCAAACCTTCAATTCTGATAAAATACTGGAGATCAAAAACTATCTGCCTTTCTGGATCTCGGTAGCTCTGTTGATCTTTTTTATAGGATGTATTCCGATTTCCTTTTTCAGAACTACGGTTTCAGAGAATATTTACTTTTTTATCTTATTTATGTTGAATATGATCAGTAACGGAATATTTATACTGGGACTGCTCTGGAATCGACAGGACAGATCCAGATCAACCTGAATTTGAATTATGGAAGAGAATAATTTAGTGATTTCCTTTACCATTACCCTTCTCATTGTTGTATTAACGATGATATTCATTTATGTGGTTTTTATTAAAAAGAAAACAACCCTTTTGATAAAGCAGAAAGAGAAAGATATGCGGTTTGAAAAAGAGCTAGCCACATCGCAAGTAGAAATAAAGGAGCAGACACTTAATTATATCGGCCAGGAACTGCATGACGATGTGGGGCAGAAACTTTCAGTAGTCCGGCTGCGACAGAACCAGCTTATCACCAAGTTGAAAAACGGAGAAAAAGAAGAATTAATCGAGCTGAGTGAACTGCTGGGAGAATGTATCCAGGACATCAGAAATTTATCTAAAACACTGATCACGGAACAGATCATTCATTTCGGACTTACAGAATCCATAGAAAGAGAAGTGGAACGGATAAAAAAACTGAAATTACTGAAAATTGAGTTCATTACCCAAAAACAGGATATCGATATTTCGCCCAAACATGCTCTGATCCTTTTCCGGATTATTCAGGAAAGCATCAATAACATTCTTAAGCATTCACGGGCCAAGAATCTTAAAATAGAACTGGAAGATAATGATGAAACGCTGCGTATTAATATTTCAGATAACGGGAAAGGATTTAATACCCGGAATATACAGGATGGCTCCGGACTGAAAAATATGGAGCTGAGAGCAAAACTTATTCATGCGGAATTTTCCATATGCTCAGAGCTGGATAAAGGAACACAAACCTCAATAACTTATTATAAATCTATACCATGAATACCATTCCGATAGCCATTGTTGATGACCATACCTTAATGTCTAAGGCATTAGAGAATATGATCGTGGAAAATCCGCAGTACAGCGTAATTATGAATCACCCTAACGGGGAAGACTTTATCGCCGCGCTGGAGCAGGCTTCCGAATTACCCGCCGTTGTACTGATGGACATTAATATGCCCTATAAAAACGGAATAGAAACAACAGAGTGGCTTAGTGAGCATCAGCCTGATATTAAGGTCATTGCCCTTACCATGGAAGATGATGAAAAAGTGCTGATCAAAATGCTGAAAGCGGGAGCAAAAGGGTATTTGCTGAAAGATATGCAGCCTTCCATTCTTTTTCAGGCTATTGATACGGTATTTGACAAAGGATGCTTTTATACCGATTTTGTAGCCCAGAAACTGCTAAAAGTAAAAGCGGAAGATTCTAAAACGGTATCACTTCTTTCAGAGCTTAAAGACAGAGAAAGGGAATTTATCAAATGGGCCTGCAGTGAGCTAACCTATAAAGAAATTGCAGACAAAATGTTTCTCAGTCCCAAGACGATTGATGGCTATAGAGATTCCGTTTTTCTGAAACTGGAAATAAAAAGCAGGGTAGGTCTTGTACTCTTTGCTTTAAAAAATGGATTGGAGTGATCATACTGATCATCCGATAATCTATTATTCACTATTATTTCAATTCTGCTTGATGAAGGCAGGATACTCTTCTCGTCCGACAGGATCATTTTGATTCTGCCGGATTTTTTTTGCCTGCCAATCTTTAAAAAGTAGGAGCAGGTGAAAAAGCTATGGACTGAAAACTTCAATTAATCAGTCCGGAAAAGTGTTTTTCCTGCTATAAGATGGTGCTTTTTCCTCTGTTTCCGGTGTGATAAATAATGGAATTTTGACCTGTCAAATTATAATTGGCGGCGGTACCTGAAAAGCCAGAACAGAGTAAGGGAAATTTTAAAAACTAAAACAATGAAAAAAGCATTAATTGTAGGAATCAATGATTATGCACCTATAGGATCAGGCGGTCCTGATCTGAATGGCTGTATTAATGATGCAAGAGATATGGCTAATACACTGGTGATTTGTGGTTTTAATCCTTCAAAGATTAAAATTCTCACCAATCAGAATGCTACAAGAGCCAATATCTTAAACTACCTAAAAGCCTTGATCAATAGCAGCTCAAAAGGAGATTCTCTGGTTTTCTATTATTCAGGGCATGGAACAAGAGTGGCCAATATTGGAGCAGATCTGGAAATAGATGGTCTGGATGAAGCCATCTGTCCGCATGATTATGCCACAGCCGGAGTTATCCGTGATGATGATTTTAAAGCGGTACTCGATAAGCTGAAGGCAGGAGTGAATATGGAAGTGATTTTTGACTGCTGCTACTCAGGAACCGGAACAAGAAAAATGGATCTGGGAATTGAATCGGAGCTTACTTTTGAAACGGCACGCTACATTCCGCCAATGCTGGAAGATGAATTTTACATGACGTATGCCAGTGAAATAAAGGCCTCCGGAAATTCTAAAAAAGCCAATATAATAACAAAGGCTTTAGTACCTGTTGCCGGACTGAATCATACCTTATGGGCGGCCTGTAAAGATAATCAGGTATCTATGGAAGGAAACATGAGCGGACAGATCAGAGGATATTTTACCTATCATTTCTGTAAAGTACTCAGAGCGACCAACGGAAATGTCATCAGAAAAACCCTTGATAGGCAGGTTGCTGTAGCTTTAGCGGCTATGGGGGCAGCCCAGATTAACCAGACGGAAAGCATTTCCACCGAATTTTCTCAAAAAATATTTTCATAAACAACCATAGGCGTAACCTGAAAAGCCATCAATAGAGTAGGGATCAACGGATTAAAAAACAATAATCATGTCTAATTCAGAAAACAAAAAACCAATGACCGCAGAAGAAGTTTCAAGACTTAAATCTGTAAAAGCAAAATCAGCTGAAAAATCAGCCAACACTGAGAAATTTTTAAATCAGAAACCGGAAATGGAAACCATTGACGGTCGTACATATCCGAAAGGAATGAAAACAGTCGGAATGACAATGGATGAGAAAAAATCTGGTGAGCAGCAACTTGAAACTGACCATTTTTATCCTGTTCATGCAGATTTTGAATACCAACCGAAGCTGGAGCCTAAAAAGAACCGCAAACCCAAATTTATTGAAAGAGAAACTTTCGAGGCTGTTGAAGGAGCTAGAACAATATTTGGCCCGGATCAGAGAAGAGTCTTCAACTCTACAGCCTATCCTTGGCGTTGCGTAGGAAGAGTAGAAAGTCCTTTAGGTACAGGAAGCGGAGTGATGATTGGGCCGAGACACCTGCTTACCTGCTCACACATTGTAGACTGGCAGCCTAATAACAATACAGGGTGGCTGAAATTTACCCCGATGTATTACAACGGAAGTGCTCCTTATGGAAGCGCATGGGGCGTACTCACTTATTATAAATACAAAGTAGCCGGACCAACTGTTGATTCCACCGAGATCCAATATGACTATGTGGTCATCGTATTAGATCGTCCGATAGGAAACAGCACAGGATGGATGGGCTCAAAATCCTATACCGATTCCTGGGATGGCGGAGCTTACTGGACCCATGCAGGGTATCCCGGTGACCTGACAGGAACTCAAAGACCAACGTATCAGACGGGAATTGCACTGGATGGCGACTTCTGGAGCGCTGACGATAATGAAAGCATGAGCCACAAGGCAGATATATGGCCTGGACAAAGCGGCGGGCCATTCTGGGGATATTGGGATGGAGCTCCTTATGCTGTTGCCACGCAAAGTGCTCATAACCCAAGTGATAATTTTGCGAGCGGAGGCTCAGATCTGGTAGATCTTGTCAAAAGAGCCAGAAACGAACACCCTTAATTAAAAATAAAAAGACTGTCTGATGAAGGCAGTCTTTTGCTTTTACAGAGAGTACAATATTGCTCTGTTCAATTTTTATAACAGTTTCAGGCTATCAGCAAATTCTTGGAAAATTTTATTTTTGAAATGTAATAAAGTGCTTTTTCAGGTGTCTTAAGAATAGATTGAAAAAAACATACAATCAATTATTTCATATGAAGAAAATAAGCCTGATTATCATCCTGTTTTTATCACTGAATATTTTTGCCCAAAATGTAAATGATAAAATAAAATTATTTGAAACCAACCTGAATTATTGGGATAAGTCTAAAGCTAAAAAATGGTCTTTAAAAGAAAGGCTGGCTTTCTATAACATCAATGCCGTAAGTATTGCAGTCATTAAAAATTATAAAGTAGAATGGGCGAAAGCCTATGGTTATGCAGATATTTCTGAAAAAAGGGAGGCAACTGTCCAAACGCTTTTTCAGGCAGCATCCATAAGTAAATCAATTAACAGTCTTGGGATCTTAAAACTTGTTCAGGAAGGTAAATTAGATTTGAATAATGATATCAATAATTATTTAACCACCTGGAAGTTTCCGTATGATAGTCTGTCAAAAGGGAACAAAATTTCAATTGCTAATCTGTTGAATCATACGGCTGGTTTATCGGTAAGTGGTTTTGGCGGCTATCAAAAAGGAAAAGAACTGCCAACCGTCACAGAAATTCTGGATGGATTAGCCCCTTCTAATTCAGGCGCGGTACGGTCTCTGTTTGAACCGGGGCTTAAATTTAAGTACTCGGGCGGGGGAACAACGATTTCACAGTTAATCCTGGAAAACGTAACCGGAGAAAAATATGAAGATTATATGATGAAAAATATTTTACAGCCGTTGGGGATGAACGAAAGCTCATTTAATCAGCCTCCATTGCAAAACCAGATTAATCTGCTTGCAACAGGATATGAAGGAAATGGTAAAGAAGTAAAAGGAAAATACCACATTTATCCTGAAAAAGCAGCAGCAGGCTTATGGACGAATCCTTCTGATTTAGCCCGATACGTTATTGAAACACAATTGTCATTATTAGGAAAATCAAATAAAATATTACCCAAAGAGAAGTCTGTAAAAAGGATAGAAAATAACTGGGGTGTATTTTCAGATGATTTTGAGGGAGTAAAATACTTTAAGCATAGCGGAGGAAACGAAGGCTTTGTCTGTCATTATGTAGGAAGCCTCGAAGATGGAAATGGTATTGTTGTGATGACCAATGGCCGGAATTTCGGATTGATCAATGAGATTATCAGCAGTATTGCTACATTGAACCAATGGAAAAACTATCCTGTTGTCTCTCAGAAAGAACCTATTGCTTTAACTATAAGAAAAGACTGCTATAAGAATATTGATAAAGGCATTACATTGTATAAAAATCTTAAAAAAAACCACAGTACCGGTTATAATTTCTCTAGTGAAAATGAACTGAATGAACTGGGTTATGAATTCCTGAGAGAAGGAAAAGTAGAATCAGCACTTAAGCTTTTTGATCTGAATGTTCATGAATTCCCGGGCTCTTCAAACGTATATGACAGCCGCGGTGAAGCTTATTTCAGAAAAAAAGAATACCTGTTATCAAAAAAAGATTATTTAAAAGTTCTTGAATTGGACCCGGCTAACCAAAATGCGAAAGAAATGCTTTTAAAAATTGAAAAAGAGACAGGGAAATAACCATGAAAATAATAATCAAAGCTCTATAACCTGAAATAATAAAGACTGTCTGACGAAGGCAGTCTTTTTTATAGAAATCAATATTATTGATAATAAAAAGCTTCCGGGAAGCCACTTGCTGTCATTTATGGGTATAAAAAAAGAGACAACTATCAAATAGTTGTCTTTTTAAGTGATCTCTACAAATATTCGAACTATAAGATCTGAACTAATTAGTAAATTTATTTGAACTAAAAAGGATAGTCCGATTTTTGCAGAATACATAATTTTGTATACTGTAAATTTGAATATATGGCTACTTTTATAGAATTCATTATCTTAGAATTCATGCTTATTAGGTAACTTACCATTTAGCCGTAAAATAATCAAAGTGGATATTTAAAAAGTAAGTAAATGAAAAAAATGATAAAGTTCCCGACTTCTCTGATAGGTCTTGATACACCTCAGAATACCTTAGAACTGGATGGGTGTACTTTAATTGAGCAATGTATACATAGTACAGAAGTTAGAGGTACGATGTATCTCGAACAGCATTTACTTCTTATTGTTCTTGAGGGAACGGTTGTTCTTACCTATGGAAAGCAAGAATATACAGTGGGCAAAAATGATATGATTTTGCTAAAGAAAGCTACTGCAGTAAAGTATCATAAGTTTGGAAATACTGAAAATGACAATATTTATGACAGTTTGATGTTCAGCATTAAAGATGATCTCCTAAAGTCATTTTTGTCAACATCAGAAATCAAGGTGTCAAAACCTGAAGGAGAGATCAAAACAAGACCATATCCAATGAATGAATGTTTGGTTGCATTTGCCAATTCCATGAAGCCCTATTTTTTTGATCATTCTGTGGTTCATCCAGGACAGCTTCGCTTAAAGATTATGGAATTATTATACGATGTTGCGGAATGTAACCGAAATATGTTTTTACAAATCTTACAATTACACGAGCCTATACGAACTGATATCCGTAACGTGGTGGAACAGCATTATGCTTCACCGGTTTCTGTTGCTGAACTGGCTTATCTTTCAGGCAGAAGCTTGTCAAGTTTTAAGAGAGATTTTCAGAATATCTACAATGTTGCGCCAGCAACCTGGATCAGAGAAAAGAGATTAGAGAAGGCAAAAGAAATGCTGGAAACAACATCTTTGTCGGTCTCAGATATTTGTTATTCCTTAGGATTTGAAAATGTCTCTCATTTTTCAAGAATATATAAAGAATTTCATGGACAGGCACCGAGCATATCCCGTTAACATATCATTTTAAAATTAAATGTATGAAAGTATTGGTTATTGGAGCAAATGGTAGAGTCGGATCTCTTTTAGTTACTAAACTAACTGCTAAGTATCAGGTTTTAGCGGGCTCAAGAAATCCAAATTCACCAAATAATACAGATAATATTGAGCAGGTTTACATGGATTTGCTCAGCGATGTTGATACGCTTGCAGAAAGTATGAATGGTGTTGATGTTATTTATTTTGTTTCTGGATCGCGTGGTAAAAATCTTTTACAGATAGATTTACATGGAGCGATTAAAACCATGCAAGCTGCTGAAAAAGCCGGAGTTCATCGTTATATCATGTTGAGTTCAGTTTTCGCATTACAACCGGAGCATTGGAAGGAATCTTTTCTCAGTGATCTTACAGATTATAATATTGCTAAACATTACGCTGATCTCTACCTCACCACCCAAACTGGTCTTGATTATACTATTTTACAACCCGGAGGACTTAAAGAAGGGCAAGGAACAGGAAAAATAGAGACCAATGTTACCAGCCCTGGAAGTAATTCTATTGCTAATGTTGTTGATACCCTTGTCGCAGTATTGGAAAATAATTCAACAATTGGTAAGGTTATTTTGATGCATGATGGAAATACACCGATTGATGAAGCACTTAATCAACTTGGATAAAAAGGCTGTATTCAATGAACTGAATATATTGGCATCCTATCTTACTTAATCTTCACTTTCCTATTAATTTTTTGAATCTTACTAATGGAGAAACGTCAACATTATATTTCTCAATTTTTCACTGCTAAATAGGACTAATTAGTCAAAATATTTGAACTAATTAGAAAAGCCATTACATTTTCGTCATCGTACCTTTGTTATAGAAAAAAAGCTTAATTATTGTGTCTGACAAGACAGTAATTTATACTTATAAAAATTATAACATTCAGGTAAACAGGACGATTTATGAAGAACATTCAAGAACAAAAAAATATGAATTCGGGTTCCGGAAATTCTAATCCTGACGGTTTAAGGCAAAACGTTGGAAAAATATCGAAGAAGATATTTTCTTCAATACCAAGGGTAGCAATTATCTCAGCCTTGACCGCTGGTGGATTATTAATTTCATGTCAAGATAAAAACAATCAAAACATTAAAACAGAAGTTATGCAAAACAATCAAGAGCAAAAAAAAGCTATCCTGAAAGCAATAGATTTATATGTTGAAGCAGGAAGAAAAGGCGATGGCAATATTGCTAAACCGGCATTCGCATCAACTGCAACCATGTCATGGTCTGAAGCCGGAGCATTGAAAAGTGTACCAATACAGGTGCTTTTTGACGGATTTTCCGCAGCAGAGCCAATGGAAGCAAATTATAAATTGACAACTTTAGATGTGGAAGGTGATGCGGCGATCGTGAGAATCGAATCTCAATTTGGACCGAACAAATATGCCGATATGTTTACACTGGTAAAAGACGGCAATGATTGGAAAATTATAAGTAAAATCTATCAAACCATAAAATAATGTCAGCAAATAAAAATATTAACACCGTTCAGGATTATGAAGATGTCTTGGCGGCAATGGAAGGCTATGTCAATGGACTTAAAACAGGAAATGTTGCAGAATTAAAAAAAACCTTTCACAAGGATGCTATCATGTATGGTCACTTAGGTAGTGATCTGTCGGAAGGAAGTATAGATAATCTGTACACCTATGTGGAGAAATTTGGCGCAGCGCCCAACATCAAAACCAATCTTACGGTTTTACACAAAAC